>NZ_CP156891.1:2382500-2510000 GCF_019249795.2 Segatella copri | reverse complement strand
TGTATAAGGAATCCCAGTCTCCTGTATTTGATTAAACAGATGGTGCGTACAAGAAGAGAAGCGAACTTTTTAAGTCATGTTCCTAAATCTTCATAGGAAATTCGTCTCTCCAGAAAGGAGGTGTTCCAGCCGCACCTTCCGGTACGGCTACCTTGTTACGACTTAGCCCCAATTACCAGTTTCGCCCTAGGCCGCTCCTTACGGTCACGGACTTTAGGCGCCCCCGGCTTTCATGGCTTGACGGGCGGTGTGTACAAGGCCCGGGAACGTATTCACCGCGCCATGGCTGATGCGCGATTACTAGCGAATCCAGCTTCGTGGGGTCGGGTTGCAGACCCCAGTCCGAACTGAGACAGGCTTTAAGGATTTGATCCGTTTTGCAAGGGACCGTCTCTCTGTACCTGCCATTGTAACACGTGTGTAGCCCCGGACGTAAGGGCCGTGCTGATTTGACGTCATCCCCACCTTCCTCACACCTTACGGTGGCAGTGTCCCCAGAGTGCCCAGCATGACCTGATGGCAACTAAGGAGAGGGGTTGCGCTCGTTATGGCACTTAAGCCGACACCTCACGGCACGAGCTGACGACAACCATGCAGCACCTTCACAGAGGCCCCGAAGGGCGTCATTGTCTCCAAATCCTTCCTCTGCAATTCAAGCCCGGGTAAGGTTCCTCGCGTATCATCGAATTAAACCACATGTTCCTCCGCTTGTGCGGGCCCCCGTCAATTCCTTTGAGTTTCACCGTTGCCGGCGTACTCCCCAGGTGGGATGCTTAATGCTTTCGCTTGGCCGCTGACCTATTCAGACCAACAGCGGGCATCCATCGTTTACCGTGCGGACTACCAGGGTATCTAATCCTGTTCGATACCCGCACTTTCGAGCTTCAGCGTCAGTTGCGCTCCAGTGAGCTGCCTTCGCAATCGGAGTTCTTCGTGATATCTAAGCATTTCACCGCTACACCACGAATTCCGCCCACTTTGTGCGTACTCAAGGAAACCAGTTCGCGCTGCAGTTCAGATGTTGAGCATCTACATTTCACAACACGCTTAATCTCCGGCCTACGCTCCCTTTAAACCCAATAAATCCGGATAACGCCCGGACCTTCCGTATTACCGCGGCTGCTGGCACGGAATTAGCCGGTCCTTATTCATAAGGTACATGCAAAAAGTCTCACGAGACTCACTTTATTCCCTTATAAAAGCAGTTTACAACCCATAGGGCCGTCTTCCTGCACGCTACTTGGCTGGTTCAGACTCTCGTCCATTGACCAATATTCCTCACTGCTGCCTCCCGTAGGAGTTTGGACCGTGTCTCAGTTCCAATGTGGGGGACCTTCCTCTCAGAACCCCTACTGATCGTTGCCTTGGTGGGCCGTTACCCCGCCAACAAGCTAATCAGACGCATCCCCATCCATCACCGATAAATCTTTAATCTCTTTCAGATGTCTTCTAGAGATATCATTGGGTATTAGTCTTACTTTCGCAAGGTTATCCCCAAGTGGTGGGCAGGTTGGATACGCGTTACTCACCCGTGCGCCGGTCGACGCCCATCAAAAGCAAGCTTTCAATGTCGTTTCCCCTCGACTTGCATGTGTTAAGCCTGTAGCTAGCGTTCATCCTGAGCCAGGATCAAACTCTCCATTGTAAAATATCATTTTTACCTAGCCTTGCGGCTTGGTTTGTTTGTTGTCTGTACTTAGGACGAATATCCTTTTCGTTTATTGAAGCTTAGTAAACCTGACTTGTCAATTGCTTGACGGTTCGTTTCTTTTACCCAGTCAACTTTCTTATTTCTAAGAAGTTAACCGCTTCTTGTACTACTTGTCTGTTTATGTAAAATCTTTCAAAGAACTCTTTCTTTAATCGCTAAGAGAAAGTGTATTTCTCAAAAGCGAGTGCAAAAGTACTAACTATTTTTCATTCCACCAAATCTTTTCGCAAAAAAGTTGCTTTTTTAGTCAGTTTTTAACATCTATAAAGACTTTACACAATAGATTTTAACTGCTTACATTATTATATATATGCGCTTGCCTGTGCACGCACTTAGGCGTATACGCAAGCGCACAATATAATTTAGGTTATAATGCTTTTTAGTTAATTTATATTTAAAAATTGACGCTTATCCGTAGCCATTAACTTTATTTCGCTGACAATATTTTAACGGCTTATACATCAAGGATACTGATTAGACAGGGATTCTCAGAAATTTCCATAGAAAGAAATCATAAAAAAGAGGACCCTCTAAAAAAGATACCCATTTCGGAATAGAAAACAAACACTTAAAATATGTAAAAACGGGTTGAATTCTTAAAATATGTTTCTAAAAAGCGAAAAACACCCTTCACCACCCTTCACCCGTAACTATTTGACACATAAAACGTTAAATAAAAAGGTGAAGGGTGAAGGTTTGAAAACTCTTTTTTATATATACGCGCGGGTAAAGGAAAAATCCATTTTTTCATCTTGCTGGTTTTTCGGTTTTTCCAAAAATCCTATAAAAAAGAATATAATATAAGATTTAAAATATACCCTTCACCCTTCACCTCGTCACCACAACCCAGTTTCCATATCTTCGTCATCGGATTACCTACATTTGTCTTCTGGGTTTATCCTTCGGAGATATTCAGCTATCTTTCGGAGATAATTTCTTATCCTTCGGAGATATTCTGCTATCTTTCGGAGATATTATCTTATCCTTCGGAGATATTTTTCTGAATGATTCCATGATATTTTTCGCACTTTATTTCCCGAATCCACGCAAATCGCACAAATCGCATAGGTAGAAAACGGAAAAGACGTATCTTTGCATTCGAAATAAAACGAATAGCGTATGAGACTGGTAGAAGAAAGAGAAGATAAGAGATTAAGATGGCAATGGCAGATCAGTTTCAACCGCAAGGAGGCTGACATGAAGTCAGACATCACCATCATTCCCAGCGGCAACTATCATATTCTGATAAAGGGTCTGAAACAGAACGACATCATCAGAATATACGGAGCCTCAGGTGTCCTGGCACTTCAGAAACAGGCAAAATCTGATACAGAACTGCTTCGCTCACCAGTAAATGGAACTGTAGCCGTAGAGGTAACACGAGGCAGAAAACAGATAGGCGTAAAGAAGACAGCCCTTAAATAAAGGAATGAATGACGTAAAATTACGGAATAAATGTTAATAAAGCGCAGAGATTATCGTTCGTTTCAATAATTGGCATTATCTTTGCGCTTATTATATTATTCAATAGACCATAAATAACAAAAGAAAATAGAATTATGACAGAAAAGGAAATGTACAATCTGATAAATAATCAGAACAACCAGCAGAGCAATGGCTTTGCTGTTAATGAGAAAGAGCGAGGTATAAGCGGTGTTTTCTCTGCTTTGATGCGCAAAGTGTATACATGGATGACCTTAGCTCTCCTGATTACGGGCGTTACTGCCTATGGTGTAGCTAGCAGTCCTACCCTGCTGATGACCTTGATGACAAGCCGCGGCTTGCTCTTTGGCTTGATTATCGCAGAGCTCGCTCTGGTATTTATCATTACCGGTGCCCTACAGAGACTTTCCCTGACTACGGCCACCCTACTCTTCATCGTCTACTCGGTTTTGAATGGTGCCATGCTTTCATCCGTATTCGTAGTATATACGATGACCAGTATTGCCAAGGTATTTTTTATTACAGCCGGCACATTTGGAGCAATGGCTTTCTATGGTTACACAACCAAGAAGGATTTGACCTCTTTAGGAAAAATACTCTTCATGGCGCTGATTGGTCTGATTATCGCTACCATAGTAAACATGTTCTTGAAGAGTTCGGGATTTGATTACATTTTGAGTTACGCCGGCGTAGCCATCTTCGTTGGCTTGACCGCTTGGGACAGTCAGAAAATCAAGCAGATGCTCCAGACACAATACGACATGAGCGAGGGCGCACAGAAACTGGCACTCATCGGAGCCTTGACCCTGTATCTCGATTTTATCAATCTCTTCCTCTACTTGCTCCGCATCTTCGGAAGCAGCAACAAGGAATAATGAAAACGAGAACCGGGAATAAAGTAAAAAAACAAAGAATAACATACATAACGAGAAAGGTTGGCTTGCCCTCAACGGGTTGGCCAACCTTTATTTTTTTAATTCCTAGAAAAGGTAAATGCTAGAGTTATATTCTCTTCAAAAAATTCTATGGTGCAAAGATAGAAAAAAATCGAGAACCATGGTTTCAAAATAGTAAAAATAAGTTTCAAATAGACAAAAAGTGTCTTTTGACATTTTTCAGTGTGCCGCTGATTTTTATAAACTACCTATACACCAACAACTTATGCATTTACTCTATATTTATTAGGAGAGCAACCAAAAGAGGCAAAAAAAATACTCTTCTAAACGTAGAAATAGAATTGAATCCCGATTTGATGGCGATTTCCGGCAAAGGATAGTTCGTTGACTTCAACAATTTCTCTGCATATTATATACGATAAGTATTCACATAATCATAAAACGTCTACCCATTCTGCCGGTTAAAATAGCGACTCAGATAAGTACGGTTCGTACCAGCAGCCAGCGCCACATCAGACAATTTCAGTTTCGGATTGAGATAGATTTAATCTTCCTCGAACAACCGCTGCACCTCAGCAGCCATCCCCGAAACATCAACTTCGTTCTGCTCTAACGGTACAATTTCAATATCGCTCAACTCTTCTATCACTGACTCATGCCTATAAACAAAATAATCTATCAGCATCCAGAGTATCAGAGAGCTTACCATATAGATATTGTCGTAATCCACTTTAATAACGAAACAGCTCAGCATCCATAAATGGCTCCCCAGACAGAAAGCACATAAAACCAGATGATATTATGGGTAAAAATATAGAACACCGGCAACAAGAGGAAAGGCAATTCCAGCATTAAAGCTTTCAGCCATCTGAACCAGCCCGGCTTCACCAGGTCCATCAATACAAAGCTGTAGAACGGAATAATCATCATATCCAACGAAGACGTAAGATACCACGCATGCTCGTTGTCAAAACCATAAATCAGAAAGAAAACCATGTCCTTTACCAACTGCAGGTCGACCACGATCATGAGCCACATAATCATCCGAAAGAGCATCTCCTTTCCTTTTCTCCAAAACAGGAAAGCCATCATGGAGAAGAACATCATGCTCATACCATAAATAAAACTCGTTACCGAATCCATGTCTACTTTCTATATAAATAAACAAAAAGGCACACCTATGGAAAGATATTCTAACATTCCAAAGGTGTGCCATGATATAAATTAATGCCTTATATAATAAGGTGTAGTATTAAATGAAATAACCTAATTAGTCGATTTCCTCATCGGCCTCGTAACCACCCATCTCACGGATAGCATTCTTCAGCATCGTGTACTGCTGGTAGAGATGGTTCACAGGCTCTTCACCCTTAGTATAATCGTGCATAGGTGCCTTGAGGAAGAAACTCAAGAAACGCTGGGTTCCGAAACGGCCTGCACGAGCAGCAAGATCGCTCAACAATGTAAGGTCGAGCAGCAATGGAGCAGCAAGGATAGAGTCGCGGCAGAGGAAGTTAATCTTAATCTGCATTGGGTAACCCATCCAGCCGAAGATATCGATATTATCCCAACCCTCCTTGTTATCGTTACGAGGTGGATAATAGTTGATACGTACCTTGTGATAGTACTGAGTATCTTCATCGTTACCATGACCATAGAGATCTGGCTGAGCTTCCGGTTTCAGGATTGTCTCAAGAGTAGAGAGTTTACTAACCTCCTTGGTATGGAAATTAGCTGGTTCATCGAGAACGAGACCATCACGATTGCCGAGAATATTGGTAGAGAACCAGCCATTCAAGCCGAGACAACGGGTACCGATTATAGGAGCGAAGCCACTCTTGACAAGAGTCTGGCCTGTCTTGAAGTCCTTACCGGCGATAGGCATTTTGGTCTTCTCTGCGAGTTCCCACATAGCAGGAATATCAACAGTTGTATTAGGAGCACCCATGATGAAAGGAGCACCCTCTGTCAAAGCAGCATAAGCGTAGCACATGGATGGAGCTACATGCTGGCGGTCGTCAGCCTTCATTGCAGCCTCAAGTGCTGCCAATGTACCATGAATCTCCATATCTACAGGAACGTAGATTTCGGTAGATGCTGCCCAGATAACAACGATACGGGCACAACCGTTCTTCTCCTTGAAGTCGCGGATATCCTGACGAAGAGCCTCTACCATCTCCCAGCGGGTCTTGCAATCCTTCACATTATCGCCATCAAGACGCTTTGCATAGTTCTTGTCGAAAGCAGCCTTCATTGGTACTACCTTCTCCAACTCCTCGCGTACAGGATTGATATCTTTCTCCTTCAATACCTCAGCATACATAGCTGCCTGATAAGCATTCTGCGGATAAACATCCCAAGTACCGAATACGATATCATTAAGGTCTGCAAGAGGAACGATGTCCTTGTAGTGCAAATATTTCTTGTCTGCACCCTTGCCAACACGAATCTTGTCGTACTGAGTCATACCTCAGTTCGGGATAACGAGCTCTATCTAAAGGCTTTATAATGTTTTTATATAAGGGACACAGAGGCTTGGCAACCATCTATATATCTTGGATGGTTGCTGAGACAAAATCCTCATGTAAAATATGCAATGTTAGAAAAGACTAAGCTGTTTCGTATCTTCGATAACGTATCCAGTAAGTGCCTTGGGCTTGTTGTCAAAGAAACAGTATGCCCCTAATGCAGAAATAATATTTATGATGAAATTCGCAACAGACCTGTGACGTGAATGTACTATCTGAGCCGTATTTTTCAACAGGTCATTAATCGTTTCAATGATGTATCTTTTGCGTAGCATCATCTTGTCATAGAACGGCATTAGTTTGTTCTTCATGTTCACTCTCAGTCCTGTTACCAACTGGATGCCTTCCTCAAAAAGCGAATCGAAGAGTTTTTGCGAGATATATCCTTTATCTGCAAACAGCTTACCATACAGACGTTTAGCCAACACATCGAATACCGTTGGATCTTTGTCGCTAACGTTTGCACCAGTGAGAACAAAAGCAATTATCTCACCTCTATCATTACAAGCCAGATGTAGCTTGAACCCATGACACCATCCCATTGTTCCCTTTCCGTTTGTGGCAATGCCTTTGAACACTTTGTTGGCATAACGCCTGAGATTGTGGCATATTGGTATCATGGTTGAATCAACAAAGGTTATACCTGTACATCTGCCAAAAGCACGGAGATTCAGGAAGAACATGAGAGGGAAGAATACGCGACTTTCAAGTTCTACAAAACGGTTATAAGACACCGCATTTGGAAAATATGACTTCAAAGTTCCTCTAATAAAGAATAGGTAATAATGCTTGAAGTTTCGGAACGAGCCGAAATGGAAATACAGCAAAATCGTCATGATTTCACTATCAGATAAAGAGGCTTTACGTCGTCTGCGCTTTACTCCATCTTCACCCAAAAGCAATTTTCCTGCATTTTCAGCATCAAAAACTTTGTAAAATTCATCAATAATACAAAATAATTCTGTAACTTTGTCCTTGGTAATCTCCATAATGATATCTTTTTATGTTTGTAACTAATTGGATTTCAACTACAAAGATACAAAAAATATCGGAGATTACCAACTTTTTTAGGCACTATTTCTTATCCCGAACTGAGGTTGAGTCATTGAACCTACTGGCTTAGCAAGTCCCTTACGAGTCATGAAAACACCGGTCATGAAGGTAGTAGCTACTGCGCCACAACCAACAACCAAGATTCCCAGCTTACCTTCTGCTGGTTTAACATTCATTTTTTCCATCTTCTAGAGGTTTATTTTATATTAAGTTGATTATAATCTAAGAATTGTGTCTGCAAAGATAACAAAAACTAATTGAACCGATGTGGTTTTCGTAGACTTTTTTTCAATAATTTACAATAATTAGCTTAAAATGGATAAAAAGGCTATTCTGCATCAAAAGCCAAGTGTAAAATATTTGTATGAAAGAAGGCAATACATGCATATTTATTCCATGTTTATGCATAACAAAAGACAAAATAATGTTATTTTATGCATTTTTCTTTCATTTTATTTGGTTATTTACAAAATATATTGTAATTTTGCAGCCGTTAAACGAATAAAAATACAGCATATGAAGGCAAAGAATAGCAGATTGGAAACTTTGAAGATGCTTATATCAAGTCAGGAGTTGAGTTCGCAAGACCAACTTTTGGAGGCTCTTCACAAAGAAGGCTTTAAGATTACGCAAGCTACATTGAGCCGTGACTTAAAACTGCTCAAGGTAGCAAAGGCAGCATCTTCGAGTGGAAAATATGCGTATGTCCTGCCCAATGATACATTATATAAGAGAGTATCAAACCATATTCCAGTGAGCAAGATGATGGTGAATACCGGATTCCAATCAATCAACTTCTCCGGGAACATGGTCGTGATCAAAACACGTCCGGGATATGCAAGCAGCATTGCCTATAACATAGACAATAGTGATATTTCTCAAATTCTTGGAACCATCGCCGGTGACGACACGATCTTTCTTGTTAAAAAGAAAGGTACCACAGAAGAGGAAATCATCAATGCACTAGCAGAGGTAATTCCAGACGTTCACCATAAATATGTATAAGGTGGTTGAATTTTTATGCAAAACATACACCTTGATTATATATAAAGAAAGAATATTAAAACAAAAACATTTTAAGATAGAAGAGAAAAAATGGAAGAAGCAGAAGTTAAAGTAATGGTGGCTGACGAAAGTCACATCAAGTACATCGACACCATTCTGACTACAATTGCAGAAGCTGCAAAGAAGCGTGGTTCTGGTATCGCCAAGCGTTCACCAGAGTATGTTGCCACCAAGATGCGCGAAGCCAAGGCGGTCATCGCACTCCAGGGCGAAAAGTTCGCAGGTTTCAGCTACATCGAAACATGGGGCAACAAGCACTATGTTACCACATCAGGTTTGATCGTTCACCCAGACTTCCGTGGTTTGGGATTGGCTAAGCGTATCAAGAACCTTACCTTTACGCTTGCCCGACAGCGATGGCCTCATGCCAAGATTTTCTCTTTGACATCCGGTTCGGCTGTCATGAAGATGAACACCCAGCTGGGTTATCTTCCTGTTACTTTCGCCGACCTGACCGATGATGAGTCATTCTGGCGTGGTTGCGAGGGTTGCATCAACGTGGATGTCCTCCATCGTACCAACCGCAAATACTGCATCTGCACCGCCATGCTCTTCGACCCAGAGGAGCATCTGCCTATCAAGCTTCCTCAGGAAGTGATTGAGAGAATCCGCAAGATTGACGGTCCTTCTGCAGAAATCTAAATCCTTATATATAATAAGGTGTTGGCAAGAATGCCATCTAAATATTATTCATCCATATTAAACATAAAATAAAATGGCAAATAAAAAAGTTGTAGTCGCTTTTAGCGGCGGTCTCGATACATCATACACAGTAATGAAGTTGACCCAGGATGGCTGGGATGTTTATGCAGCATGCGCTAACACAGGTGGTTTCTCTGCCGAGCAGTTGAAGAACAACGAGGAGAACGCATATAAGTTGGGCGCCAAGGCATACGTCACTCTCGACGTTACCCACGAATATTATGAGAAATCATTGAAATACATGATTTTCGGTAATGTGCTCCGCAACAACTGCTACCCTATCTCTGTATCTTCAGAGCGTATCTTCCAGGCTATCGCCATCGCTCGTTACGCCAAGGAGATTGGTGCAGATGCTATCGCTCACGGAAGTACAGGTGCCGGCAACGACCAGATTCGTTTCGACATGACCTTCCTGGTAATGGCTCCTGGTGTAGAGATCATCACATTGACTCGTGACAAGGCGCTTTCTCGTAAGGAGGAGGTTGATTATTTGAACGAGCACGGCTTCTTTGCAGACTTCACCAAGTTGAAGTATTCTTATAACGTAGGTATCTGGGGAACCAGTATCTGCGGCGGTGAGATTCTCGACCCAACCCAGGGTCTTCCTGAGGAGGCTTACCTGAAGCACGTTACTGCCAAGGAAGAAGAGGCTGAACTGAAGATTACCTTCGAGAAGGGTGAGATTGTGGCTGTCAACGGCGAGAAGTTTGATGATAAGATTGCTGCCATCCAGAAGATTGAGGAGATTGGTGCTTCTTACGCCATCGGTCGCGACTGCAACGTGGGTGACACCATCATCGGTATCAAGGGTCGTGTAGCTTTCGAGGCTGCGGCTCCTAAGCTCATCATCGAGGCTCACCGCCTGTTGGAGAAGAGCACATTGAGCAAGTGGCAGCAGTATTGGAAGGATCAGGTAGGCAACTGGTACGGAATGTTCCTCCACGAGAGTCAGTACCTGGAGCCAGTAATGCCGGATATCGAAGCGATGCTGACTTCTTCTCAGCGCAACGTAAACGGTACAGCTATCCTGAAACTCCGTCCATACAGTTTCCAGACTGTTGGTGTCGATTCACCAGACGATTTGACCAAGTCTAAGCTCGGTGAGTATGGTGAGATGCAGCACGGTTGGACAGCCGAGGATGCAAAGGGCTTCATCAAGGTAAGCTCTACCCCACTCCGTGTTTATTATGGTATGCACCCTAATGAGGAAAGATAATATGGTAAAAGTAGGTATTTTAGGAGCAGCTGGTTATACAGGAGGTGAGTTGATTCGCCTCCTTATCAACCATCCAGAGGCAGAGATTGTATTCGCCAACAGCGAGAGTAACGCCGGCAACCTGGTGGCTGAGGTTCACGAGGGATTGTATGGCGAGACCGACTTGAAGTTTACCGCCGAGATGCCTTTCGACCAGGTAGATGTTATCTTCTTCTGCTTCGGTCATGGCAAGAGCGAGGCGTTCCTGAAGGAGCACAATGTTCCGGAGAACGTGAAGATTATCGACTTGGCACAGGACTTCCGTCTGGCCCCAGAGACTGTGGTTGCCACCCAGCAGCCAACCCCAGCCGCTCACGATTTTGTATATGGTCTTCCAGAAATAAATGAATCAAAAATAGCCGTAGCTCAGCACGTGGCAAACCCAGGTTGTTTTGCAACCTGCATTCAACTTGGTTTGTTGCCTGCTGCTAAGATGGGCCTCATCAACAGCGATGTATCTGTCAACGCCATTACAGGCAGCACCGGCGCAGGTCAGAAGCCAGGCGCCACTACCCATTTCTCATGGCGCAACAACAACATGAGCATCTACAAGGCATTCAACCATCAGCACGTACCAGAGATTCGTGAGAGTCTGAAGCAGACACAGGGTTATCTCGATGCAGCCATCGACTTCATCCCTTACCGTGGCGACTTCGCCCGTGGCATCTTCGCTACAGAAGTGGTGAAGACCGACAAGCCAATCGAGGAAATCGTAGCAGGTTACAAGGAGTTCTACAAGGATGCCAAGTTCACCCACTATGTGGATAAGGCAATCGACCTGAAGCAGGTGGTGAATACCAACAAGTGCCTGGTTCATGTGGATAAGTATGGCGATAAGCTCCTGATTACTTCCTGCATCGACAATCTTCTGAAGGGTGCCGTAGGTCAGGCTGTTCAGAACATGAACATCATGTTTGGTCTCGACCAGACAGCAGGTTTGAAACTCAAGCCATCAGCATTTTAGATAAAAGAATTCGGAAGAACGGATGAAAAATCATTCGTTCTTCTATCATAAAAAATAGTTTGTAATAAGATAACTCTATGAGTTGTCTTTCTTAAAACATAGATTTAACATGAAACTTTACGACGTATATCCTCTTTTCGATATTAATATTGTAAAAGGTAAGGGCTGCAAGGTATGGGACGACAAGGGTCAAGAATACCTCGACCTCTATGGCGGTCATGCCGTTATCAGCATCGGTCATTGCCATCCTCATTATGTGGAGATGCTCACCAACCAGTTGAACAATCTGGGTTTCTATTCCAACTCTGTCATCAACAAGTTGCAGGTGAAACTCGCTGAGCGTCTGGGCAAGATTAGCGGTTATGAAGATTATCAGTTCTTCCTCATCAACTCTGGTGCCGAGGCAAACGAGAATGCCTTGAAACTGGCTTCATTCACCAACGGAAGAACCCGCGTGCTTTCTATAGAGAAGGCTTTCCACGGCAGAACATCCCTTGCCGTAGAGGTAACAAATAATCCTAAGATCATCGCTCCTATCAATGATAATGGTCACGTAACCTATCTTCCTATCAACGATTTGGAGGCTTGGGAGAAGGAACTTGCCAAGGGCGATGTATGCGCTTGTATCATCGAAGCTATTCAGGGCGTAGGTGGTTGCAACATGGTAACTCCTGAGTTTGCTCAGGGATTACAGGCAGCCTGCAAGAAATACGGCACCTTCCTGATTTGCGATGAAATCCAGTGTGGTTATGGCAGAAGCGGTAAGTTCTTTGCACACCAGTGGTTGGGCATCAAGCCAGATCTCATCACCGTAGCCAAGGGTATCGGTAATGGTTTCCCTATGGGTGGCGTATTGATTTCTCCAGAGTTTACTCCTGTATATGGTCAGTTGGGTACAACCTTTGGTGGCAACCACCTGGCATGTACTGCCGCTCTCGCCGTTCTCGATGTTTTCGAAAAAGAGAATCTGGTAGAGAATGCGCATGAGGTTGGTGAATATCTCATCGCCCAGCTGAAGGAGTTGCAGAAGCGCAACAGCCACATCACAGAGGTTCGTGGCCGTGGTTTAATGGTAGGCGCCGTACTCGACATTCCTCACAAGGAAGTTCGCAGCAAGCTCATCCACGAGCAGCACTGCTTCACCGGTTGCGCCGGCACCAACATCCTTCGTATCCTCCCTCCATTGGTATTGACCAAGGAAAATGTAGATGACTTCATCGGAAGATTGGAAACCGTATTGAAGGAAGTATAAACCCATTGAGATAAGGATATAAAGAAAACTCAACCCATAAAAGAAATAGGAATCACTCCTATCGTGAGCAGCAAGCCCTTTGCGGTTTGCTGCTTTTTTGTTCCCCTTATAGGAAATCACCTTAAATGTCTCTACTTTCGAATAAAAGTAATAAAAGATATTTATAGTCGATTCAGCTCTGCATTACCGACACCAGTTCCTTTGTACTTGCTACGTGTGGTATTGAACTTATAGCAAAGGGTGAGTTGCAGGTCTCTCGTACCTCGCTTAGATACTTGCAAAAGTTCCATCTTTTGGTTATAGAGCAAGTCGGCATCCCAACATTTATAAAGCAGGTCGTTGCCTTTTATTTCCAAGGTAAGGGCATCCTTTAGGAATGACTTACTGATGCTGACATCCAGTACATGCTGCTCTTTGGCAAGATATACGTTCATCGTGTTACCCTTGCTCTGATAGCGATAATCCACGTTAAGGGTGATGCCGCATGGCAAGGAGAAGGCATTGTTGAAGTTGCCCATGAAGATAGGACGGTTCAAGCGATAAGATGCCACATCAGTATGGAGGGTGAACCAGGGCTTCTGCATGCCCAAGTTGATTTGTGGCGCCCAAATGCCTATCTTTGGAGCGGCACTGATGTAGGCGGTCATGCTCTTGAGACTCTTCACGTTCTTACGACTTATCATGGTAATAGCTTCGTCCTCAGGAATTTGCTCTGCCCAATAGATGATGGCATTGCGAGAGTCCTTGTAGTTGACCATAAACTGGATGAACTTCCATACACCCGATAATTCCACTCTGTGATTGGTTTCGTTGTCGAGATAAGGATTACCAGTCTGGCGAGTAAATCGATTCATATAAGATACATTGTTGCTCAGTTGACTATATGAAGGACGAGAGGTCTTTACCGAATAGCTCAACTGTGCCATTACCTTGCCTATCTTCGCACCATAGCTGATGGTAGGAAAGAGGTTGCGGAAGGAGCGACTCTGCTCGGGTTGATAGATGCCTGCATCATAATACTTGAATCTTACATACTCGTATCGCAATCCTGCCGTGATGTTTCCTATCGGGGTGAGGTGCGCATATTGGATGAATGGACTTGCCGTCTGCTCCTCCAACTTGCTATAAGAGTTGGCGAGGAGGTCGGTGCGATTCACTTCGTAGTCATCGTTGCGACGGGTATGGATATACTCAGCTCCATAGGAGAGATTACCTCCTAAGAGAGGAGAGGTAATTACGAGTTTGGTGGCTACCATCTTATTGCTCACACGATTCTTGGAGTTGATGTTACGAGAATCGTGCTCCTGGCTCTGTTCATCGCTATAGGCATAAGCCCTGTTTGTACTGAAATAGAGGTCGGTATTCAGGTCAATAGTGGTCTTGCCCCAAATGCCGTTGTAGTAGGCATTCAATTGATGGCTAGGGTTGTTCTTGTCGACCGTCAGACCATCGGTTTTGATATAGTCGTAAAACTTACCGTCGGCAGTTACCTGACTATCGAAAAAATCTTTTGAGCGAGAATAGCCTGGCGAGGTCAAGGTGTATCTCGCACCAATGGAATGATTGGCATTGAAATCATAGCTAAAACCACTGATAAGACGATGCGATTCTATACGACCTGTTACTTCGTTGTTGTTATGCTGTTGCCAAAGCGTATCTACATGTACAGTCTGTTCGTAGGAGGCCTTTTGCATCCATGTTGCATCAGAGAACTTATAAGTGGCAAAGAGATTCAGTCCATTATGACGATAGTTCATGTTAACCTGTTGGATGGTATTGTCGTGCTTATTGTACCAATACACAGAGCGAGTATCAAAGCCGAAACCTTCGCCTTTCTTCTTGATGGTCTTGATTTTGATTACCGCATTTACCGAAGCATCGTAGGTAGCTCCAGGATTCTGGATGACTTCCACACTCTTGATGTCGGAAGATTTGATGTTATCCAACTCACTGATGTCTTGCATCTTCCTGCCGTTGATATATATAATAGGTGTACCCTTGCCGACCACCTCATATCCATCTTTCTTCTTCACGATACTCGGCACATGCTTCAATACATCTTCTGCCGTACCCATCTTGCTAAGCACGGTTCCTGCCACGTTGGTCAGCAGTCCTTCGTGGGTCTTCTTATATTGAGGAAAATGAGCTTTCACCACCACTTCGCCAAGTTCTTTGGAGAACTTATCAAATAGGGTCGTGTCGGAAATCTGTTCGCCGTTGATGTTCTGTGCCATCATCTGTGTTATGGTAATGCCACAGAAGGATGCTACTAACGCAAGTCTTTTCATTTTCTTACTATTCTTTATGTTGTTACTATTCTTATTTGTTGCAAAATAGCAAGGCAACGGCTATGCCAAAAACATAAACGACTGATTATCAGAATATATAGAAAGAAAATCCATAAAAGGACCTGTCTAAATACTTGACACTGTTGTCTAGTTATTAGACACTCTGTGGTTTAACGATTTTAGTTGACCACCTTAAACAGATAGTCATATCTGGAGTTCGACTTCATATTCTCCACAAAACAAGTCCACTGGTTCACAAAAAACACGCTACCTCCAGCCATACTTTTTAAATATTTTGCTTACCTTTGCACCAAACTTATCAGTATGGAAGAATATCTCATCATATCAAATGCCAACTTCTTGCTCAGAGTGGCTTCCGAACAGATAGCATACGTCTGTTCGGAAGGAAGCTATTGCAATCTCCGACTCACCAACGGCGATGAATACACCTTCTCGTTCAACCTTGTGGTCTTTGAGAAGAAAATAGTAGAGCAACTTGCGCAAACGGCACACTTCTTCGCTCGTGTTGGCAGAAACTACATTATTAATAGTCAGCACATTTTCAGCATCAACCTCAACACTTCAGAACTAATTTTGTACAACGAACGGTTTTGCGAGAAATTCACTCTGCACGTCAGCAAGGAACCACTCAAACAATTAAAAGCACTTTTAGACAACTCCATAAAATCGTAAAAGGTATGAAAGAAAAAAACTATCAGGAAGAAACTTATTTCCTGGGCAAAGCACAGGAAACAAGATACACAAAATCTCATATATATAAAAAGGTATTTGGGATAGCCGCTTGCGTGATAGCAATAATAGGTATAACCCTCGTCCTTATGTTCAAACCGCAAAGCGTATCACAACCTCATGTGTTAAAGACGATAGCTGTTTTACCGGAAGGTGGTCAGATGCCAATTTTCAACGGCAATGGCAACATCAACGATTTCCTAAGATGGGTGATGACAAACATCCAATATCCTAAAGGATTGGAAGACAAGCCTGCGCGAGTCGTCATCAACTTCACCGTTCAAAAGGATGGAACATTGGGATTGTTTAAAGTTCTCGAAGCTCCCAAAGAAAAAGCCTATGAGCAGACTGTGATTGAACTTCTCAAGAGAAGCCCTCATTGGAAGCCTGCCCGACTCTCCGATGGCGAGGAAGTCAACATGGAGTTTACCTTGCCTGTCGTTTTCACTCCCGAAGTAAGAAAGAAATAATCAGCAAAAACGATGAAACAGTTTAGATTGATCCTTATATTATGGCTATGTATGGCAATGAATGCCAAGGCCAACGAGACCACAGCTAATCTACTCCAACAAGGAGATAGCTGTTTGAGTAGATATGATGTGTTTCATGCAACCCAATACTACCAAAACTATTTGGAAGCAAATCCATCTCACCTGGGAGCACGCAGGAAACTGGCTTCCTGCTATCGGAAAGTAGGCAACTACACCGCCTGCATTTCTTGCCTAGACAAGATTCCATCAGATAGCATCAACCACGAAGACATGCGAATGTACTATTATGCGTATCTCAATCAGAACAACAATGACAAGGTTTCTCTTTGGGGCGAGCGCATCGCATTCTTATTCCCATACGACAGTGAAATTATCGCTTCGCTTGCCGTACATTACAATGGGGTGAACAAACCAGACAGAGCAGAAAAAGTGACGAAGAATTACATTTCTCAATGTGATTCCACTAACTTATATGTCAACAAAGAATATGCCTATTCCCTATTCATGCAATTCAAATACGATGAGGCTATACCCTTGTATGAGAAACTGATAGCGCAAGGATTTGATAATTTCGAATCCAATTTCATCCTTGGTCTCTGTTATGAGGACCTGCCGGACAATGAAAAGGCGCTGAAACATTACCAGAAAGCTGTTCAGTTCAAAAACGACAATGCCACTTGCCTTTTCCACTTGGCTTTGATAGAGAAATCCTTCTGCATGGATTCATTGTCTATGGCTCATTTCAACCAGTCGTTAGAGGTTTCCTTGCCAAAAGACAGAGCTTTGCGAACCTATAAATGGCTAGCCGACTTACATTTTCAACACAGCCGATATGCAGACGCAGCACGTGACTTTGAGTTAAGCATCCTTTACGATGAAGAAGACCCGCTCAACTATTACAATGCCGCCCAAATGTTCATCGCTTCCAAAAACAAGCTGAAAGCGAAACTGTATCTCCAGTTATTCTTAGCAAATGCAAACAGACTGGAAGATAAAAAAGAGGCAGCACAACTCATATCCAAAGCCAAAGAGCAACTCAAGCAATAGCCATCAAACAAACATAAACACATGAAAATAAATTTTATCTTAGGTTCAGCATTATTGCTGAGCCAGCCCCTTTGCGCTCAAAACGAAGAGGCAAAAGACACGCTTACCGCCCAGATGATGATGCAAAACCTGCCAGAGGTTTTCGTCAAGGCGACACGTCCTATCGTCAAGGCAGAAAGAGGACAGTTGGTTTACAATATGCCACTGCTCATAGAGAAAATGCCGGCAGACAACGCTTATGATGCCCTTACCCGAATACCAGGAGTAAACGAACTAAACGGCAACATCAATTATGCAGGAAAGGAACTGACTCTCATCATCAACGGCAAACCAACCACGCTCAATTATGCACAACTGGCAGAGCGATTAAAAGCCATGCCCGCATCACAATTAGCCAAAGCCGAAGTGATGCTGGCAGCGCCAGCACGCTTACATGTTCGTGGAATGGTCATCAACCTGATTACCAAAGACTATGTAGGAAAGAACCTGCTTTCAGGACAAATACAAAGCATCTGGAGCCAAAGCAAATACGGAGAAGGGAAAGGCAAAGGCAACCTGCTGTTCCAAAAAGGAAAATTCGGTCTGGATGCCATGTATTCATTTACAGATGGAACATCATACGGTGAGACTACTACCTATGCCAATCATCCACTTCAAGGAAAGCGAGTAGCGTATCATGACAAGACCTCACAGAAAACCCCAGAATTGACTCACAACTATCGCTTGGGACTGAGTTATGCATTTGCTGATAACCACCAACTATCCCTGGCATATACAGGAAAATGGGACAGCAGCCATCCTCATCATGAAACGAAGGGAACAGGCACATCCCAGCAACAGGGCAATGAGCATACCTACCTGCACAATGTAGATGCCAGCTACAACCTGCCCTTTGGACTACAAATAGGCATATCCTATCTCAACTACCAAAACCCCAGCCAGCAATATCTGGAAGGAACAATACTTGACGAAGAACGTATTCTATACACAAACAGCAAGCAGGTAATAGACAAATGGCTTTTCACAGCAGACCAATCCCACTCATTGAAGAAGGGTTGGGAGCTGTCGTATGGTATGAAATTCCAAAGCAGCAACAACAGAAGCTACCAAGCCACGACCAACAAGGATGGAGCAGACATTCCTGATGCAACCAGCCAGGTGAATATCGAAGAAAGAATCTTGAGTTTCTATGGCGGCATAAGCAAACAGATAAACGAGCGAATCAGCTTGGAAGCCTCTGTCGAAGCGGAGCTGTACCATTCTCCACAATGGAACAAATGGCATATTTATCCCACTCTTAATGCATCGTGGAAAGCCAATCCTGGCAACATACTCAACTTATCCTTCAGTTCCAGCTCACAGTTTCCTAGCTATTGGTCAACTATGAGCAGCATTTACTATGCCTCTACCTATATGGAGATATGGGGAAATCCTCATCTCAAGCCTTACTCTACATACGAGACCAACCTGATGTGGACAATCAAAAGTCGCCATACATTGATGGCATTTGCAGAGTTCCAACCCAACTATTCTGTGCAGTTGCCTTATCAGACTACCGACCACCTGGCAGTCATTATGAAGGAGACCAATTTCGACTATAATCATACTATAGGCATTAGAGCATCGACAACTTTCGGTATAGGCAATTGGATGAACGGAAGTGTTTCGGCAACAGGAATCTACAGACATGACAAGAGTAACGATTTCTTTGACTTGCCCTTCAATCGCAAACATATCTCTGCCGTTCTTGCCGGAAATCTATCCGCCCAGCTTAGCCGAAGCCATCACATCCATTTCATACTTAACCCATTCTATCAGTCGAAAGCCATTCAAGGAACCTATGACATCAAATCAGTCTTTCTCTTGATTGCTATGTTGAGATGGGCTTCCGATAATGATAAATGGAGCATTGTGGTTAAAGGCAGCAACATCTTCAACGAGGGATTCTCTACAAAATCAGTACAAGGCAATCAAGACTACCACATGAACATCAAGCAAGATTGGGCATCTGCCTCCATCTCCATCATCTATAAGATAGGCAAGTACAAGGAGAAGAGAACCAAGAACGTAGATACTTCCAGAATGGGAGTAAACTAGCGAATTTCTTAAAAAAAACGTCAGTAAACAAGCGTACTTTCTTAAAAAATCGTCTACAAACTGCTCTTTTTTCTGATAAAAGTAGTATCTTTGCACCATAATTGCATTTTAACTATAAGACGACAATGAAAATAACAATTATCGGAGCAGGTGCTATGGGCGGTGCCATGGCTGAAGGACTCTTGCAGAGCGAGAAGTTCACTCCATCAGATATTACGGTATCTGACCACAACCAACCAGTATTGGATCACTTCGCAAGCGAAGGAGCCAGCGTAACTCTCGACAACCAGTTGGCTTGCCATGGCGCAGACATCATCTGTGTGGTAGTAAAACCTTGGTGCGTAGAGAAGACATTAAAGGGAATCAAGGATGCACTCAACTACAAGAGTCAGAAACTCGTAGTGGTAGCAGCCGGTGTGCCATCAGCCAACATCAAGGAGTGGTTAGACAAAGATGATATCACCCCAACCTTCTTCCTCGTGATGCCAAACATCGCCATCGCCTACAAACAGTCGATGACCTTCATCACTCCTATAGATGCATCTGCCACAGAAATCCAGCAGATTACAGAAATCTTCGATGAATTGGGCGAAAGCCTCATCATGGAAGAACGTCTCTTCCCAGCAGCTACCGCTATGTCGTGTGCCATCGCTTACGCCATGCGCTATGTAAGAGCCAATGTAGAAGGCGGCGTAGAGATGGGCTTCAAGGCAAAGGATGCCCAGAAGATTGTCTTGCAGACCATCAAGGGTGCCGTAGAGCTGCTTCAGGAAACTGGCGAACACCCAGAGGCTGCCATTGATAAAGTAACAACTCCTGGCGGCTGCACCATCAAGGGCTTGAATACCATGGAACAAGGCGGCTTTACCAGCGCAGTGATCAATGGTTTATTGGCAGGAAAAAAATAAGAAAATGATACAATGAATGCTGCACAGATTACTTTATTTGTGCAGCATTTTCGTTTTTATAAGCACAAAGAGTTTTAAAAACGTAAGTTTTTTGAGCCGTTTTAAATATTTTTCGTATCTTTGCGCTTACATTTCGAAATTGCCCATCAGCAACTGTTCGATGTATTATCAAAGCAAACAATAAAAAGAATATTTTATGGACGAAGCAATCAAACAAATCGGTGAAAGGCTGAAAGGTCTCCGCGAGGTTCTCAATATTCCTGCCGAGGAAATTGCAGAACTGTGCGAAATCAGTCTTGATCATTACCTCAAGATAGAATCCGGTGAGGCGGATCCTTCTGTTTATCGCCTGTCAAAAATCTCAAAGCGATACGGCATCGACCTTGACGTGCTGCTCTTCGGCGAGGAACCTCGCATGAAGGGATACTACGTTACCCGCAAGGGACAGGGACCGGAGATTGACCGCAACAACCAGTATAAATACCAGAGCCTTGCCGTAGGATTCAAGGATAGAAAGGTGAATCCGTTCATGGTACAGGTTGATCCGTTGCCAGGCGACAAGAAACCGAACAAGAACGGACACGACGGACAAGAATATGATTATGTGATAGAGGGACAGCTCGAAGTAACCATCGAAGAGAAGGTGATGGTGCTGAATCCGGGCGACAGCATCTACTTCGACAGTAGAAAGTCGCATTGTTTCCGCTCACTCAACAATGAGCCAGCCAAGTTCCTTTGTATAATTATCTAGAAGAGTAACTATGATCGAGAGATTTCTAAAACAGACAAAATTTACTTCAGAGCAAGACTTCAAGGAGCATCTGGAGTTTATCATACCAGAAGATTTCAACTTTGCCTACGACGTGATGGACGAATGGGCAAAGATCAAACCAGACCATGTGGCGCTGCTTTGGGCAAGTGAACGTGGCGAAGAAATCCGTTTTACATACAAGGACCTGAAGGAGCAGAGCGACAAGGCTGCTGCTTACTTCCAGAGTCTCGGCATCGGTCACGATGATAAGGTGATGCTCATTCTGAAGCGTCACTATCAGTGGTGGCTCGCCATGCTCGGTCTCCACAAGTTGGGTGCCGTAGCCATCCCTGCCACCCACATGCTTACCAAGCACGACATCGTTTACCGCAACAATGCAGCAAGCGTGAAGGCGATTATCTGCTGCGGCGATGATTACGTGGTAGAGCAGGTTAATCAGGCAATGCCAGAGAGTCCGACTGTCAAGACTTTGATCAGTATCGGTCCGGATATCCCGGAAGGTTTCCACGACTGGATGAAGGAATGGAACGAATGTGCTCCTTTTGTTCGCCCAGAACATGTAAACTCTAATGAGGATACCCTGCTGATGTACTTCACATCGGGAACCACTGGCGAGCCAAAGATGGTGGCACACGATCACCTCTATGCCCTCGGTCATCTGACCACGGGTGTATATTGGCATAATCTCCACGAGAATTCCATCCACCTTACCGTAGCCGATACCGGTTGGGGCAAGGCTGTATGGGGTAAGCTCTACGGACAATGGTTTGCCGGAGCCACCGTCTTCGTCTTCGATCACGAGAAGTTTACAGCGGATAAGATCATGCGCCAGATTGAGAAGTATCACATCACCTCTTTCTGTGCCCCTCCTACTATCTACCGCTTCATGATTCAGGAAGATTTCTCTAAGTATGACCTCAGCAGTCTTGAATACTGCACCACTGCGGGCGAGGCTATGAACCCATCCGTGGCAGAGACCTTCCAGAAACTCACTGGTGTTCAGATTTATGAGGGCTTCGGACAGACTGAGACTACGATGACACTCGGAACCTTCCCTTGGATCAAACCCAAGCCAGGAAGCATGGGCAAGCCTAACCCACAATATGATGTTCACATCCTTCGCCCAGACATGACGGAATGCGAGGATGGTGAAAAGGGCGAGATTTGCATCCGCATCGGCGATGACAAGCCTATCGGCCTCTTCAAATATTACTATCGTGATGAAAAGCAGACCAAATCGGTTTGGCATGATGGTTACTATCACACGGGCGATATGGCTTGGCGTGATGAGGAAGGCTACTTCTGGTTTGAGGGCAGAATCGACGATGTGATCAAGAGTTCGGGTTACCGTATCGGTCCTTTCGAGGTAGAGAATGCCCTGATGACTCACCCAGCCGTAGTAGAGTGCGCCATCACCGGTGTGCCAGACCCAATCCGCGGTATGGTAGTCAAGGCAACCGTCGTACTGAAGGATGAATACAAGAGTATGGCGGGCCCTGACCTCATCAAGAAGTTGCAGGATCATGTGAAGCATGAGACTGCTCCTTATAAATATCCTCGCATCATCGAATTCGTAGATGAATTGCCAAAGACCATCTCCGGCAAGATTCGAAGAGTAGAGATTCGAGAAAAAGACAATAAAAAATAAAAAAGAATGCGCTGGGAGGGCAGGTTTTGTTTCCTGCCCTCACCCAGTATGTCAACATAAAAGAATTTATGAGACGAATAGTAGTAAAGGTGGGCAGCAACGTACTGACCCGAGAGGATGGACATTTGAACGTAACAAGAATGTCGGCTTTGGTAGACCAACTGGCTTGGTTGAGAAGGCAGGACTACGAGGTGATCCTCGTATCTTCTGGTGCCGTAATGGCAGGAAGAGGCGAGCTTCAGGTAGACCACCAGCTGGACAGTGTAGAACAGCGACAGTTGTTCTCTTCGGTAGGTCAAGGCAAGCTGATTAGATTGTATTACGACTTGTTCAGAGAATACAACATCAAGGTGGGACAAGTATTGACCATGAAGGAAAATTTCCTCGCCAAGGAACAATACCAGAACCAAAAGGCTTGTATGGAACTGATGTTGGAGAACGGCGTGCTCCCTATCGTGAATGAGAACGATACCGTGTGCCTCACCGAATTGATGTTCACCGATAATGACGAGTTATCAGGCTTGATAGCCAGGATGCTGAATGCCGATGCCTTAGTTTTACTTTCCAATGTGGATGGCATCTACAATGGCGACCCTTCCCTACCGACCTCCCGCATCATCCCTTCGGTATATTACGACCGAGACGTGAGCGAGTATGTGAGCGACGAGAAGAGTAGCCATGGTAGAGGCGGCATGATTTCCAAATTGAAGACCGCCCAGGATGTAGCCAATGCCGGCATCAAGGTAATCATCGCCAACGGCAATACACCAAACATCCTCATCAATCTGAAGGAGCATCCGATGGAAACCCTTCATACTGAGTTTGTGGCAAGACCGCTAAACAAGTAAAATCATTAGGGATAAGAAATACAGAAACCTAAAAAAGCAGCAAGCCTATTTATAGACTTTGCTGCTTTTCGTTTTCATTATGAATAGTTGATACGTTATTCTAATACCAATACATGGCTGGTTCCATCTGTCTGGCTGAATACATTCAAGCCGACCTTCATCAGATAGTCACCGCTGTACTGCTTGCCATTGCACTCCAAATCAGATTCCTTGCCAGGCATCAGATTGGTCTCCTTTACGGTATAAACCTTATCGGCATCCAATCCCTGCATCTTCACATTCATCACAGGCTCCTTGTAGCGTGGATGCAAGTCGTAAGCAAAGAGAACGGCACGCTGCTTGTCCTTACTTACATAGTTAATGGCACAGTGGTTGCCTTCGTATGGAGAAACCAGGCGATACTGGTCGCCCTCGAGAATCATAGGCTTCATGCTATCATAGTTCTTGACAGCATTCTGCACAAACTTGTATTCATCACCAGAAAGCGACTTGAGGTCGATATCAAAGCCCAACTTACATGAACTGCAAACATCGGTGCGGAACTTCACACTGGTATTCTTGTTCCAGTTGGTTACATGCGAACCCATGGTCTTGGCTGGGAAGAACTTTGACAGGCTCCACTGGATGTAGAGGCGCTCGTATGGATCCGTATCGTCTGAACACCAGAACTCTGTGAAATACTTCAGCATCTCGTAATCCATTCTGCCGCCACCACCAGAGCAAAGCATCATCGGCAACTTAGGATACTTCTTATGAATACGGGTAAGCACCTTGTAGATACCACGCACATGATCAATATAGAAATTACCCTGATTCTCCTTATGATATGGAGAATAGATATTGGTAATCACACTGTTGCAGTCCCACTTGAAGTAAGCCACATCCGGATTCTCAGTCATGATACGGTCCACGATGCCGAACACATAATCCTGTACCTTAGGATTACTGATATCAAGTACCAGCTGGTTGCGGTAATAATAGGTATCACGCTTTGGCTGCATGATGACCCAGTCAGGATGCTTCTCGAAGAGTTCACTCTTAGGATTCACCATCTCAGGCTCAATCCAAATACCAAACTTTACACCAGCCTTTTTGGCATCTCTTACCAATCCTGGTATTCCATCAGGCAGCTTGCTCTTGGTAGCCTCCCAGTCGCCGAGACCTGCATGGTCGTCCTTACGAGGATACTTGTTGGCAAACCAACCATCATCAAGCAAGAACATATCTACACCCAGGTCCTTGGCATCCTTCATCAACTCAGCAAGACTCTGCTGGTTGAAGTCGAAGCCGGTATTCTCCCAGTTGTTCAAGAGCGTAAGACGATCTTCCATACCCATGTTTACCTGATACTGACGAGCCCAATTGTGCAAATTACGGGAAGCCTCACCGATACCATTATCGCTCATGGCAAAGATAAACTCAGGGGTAGTGAACGTCTCACCAGCCTTCAGTTTATAATTAGAGGCGTATGGATTGATGGCAGGAATAACACGAAGGACTCCCACGTTATCTACCTCGAAGGTAAAGCGGAAGTTGCCAGGCCATCCGATGGTTCCAAGCATCACCTTGCCCTCATTCTCCTTGGCAGGCTCATCGAATCCCAGTTCAAAGAAAGGCTCTTCCTGCATGGCTGCACGGGTACCCAACTTGGTATCAACAATCTTCTTACCAGCAGTCAACTGGCAAGTTTCAGGCTGTCCTTCCTTAGCCCAGTCGCTATGATAATTGGTAACGAAATACTTGTTTGCCTTGAAATAAAGCATTGTAGAGCTATATCTCCAAAGCGTAACCGGAGCTTTCTCCTTATGAGAGATTTCGCTCCATGCCTTGATGACATTCTCCTTAGGATAAGCTGCATAGTGGAGTTTCACGGTCAGCGGATACACCTTGTCCTTAAGCGTGATGATGGTCTCAACACCTCCACTGATAGCCTTTTCTTCAGAAGACTGATAATATAAATAGGTGGTCATATTACCATCTGCATGGGTCACTGCCACTGCCGGCTCGAAGAAATCTTCAGCACCAGAGGTTGCATAAACCTCATGACCTCGCTGGCAGACGGAACCATCAGAGGCTGCATATACATCCCACTCCAGATGATTGTAATCTGAAGGATTCTTCAACTTGTCACCCAGATACACTTGGTAGAGGCGACCCTTAGGAGAAACCTGCATCACGAGGTCAGTCTTGTCTGTTGACACTCTGATGGTCTTTTGAGCAGATGCCATAATAGATGTCATGCACATCGCTGCGATAATCATAAATACCTTTTTCATCGTTCTTTGGTTTTTATGTGATTGCTTTGTTATAATTAAACGCTATAATACTTTCGTTATTATCTTAGAATTTGATTCCTGCAGAGAATTCCACCGTGAACGGACGGAGATAGCTACCACTCATGTACTTGCCGTCATATTTGCCAGCTTCCTGCTTGGTAATCAGCTCAGAGCCGCTAATGGTACCCTTGGCACCCTTCTCGTTAAAGATATTGATGACACTCACGCCAAGGCTCAACTTCTTGTTCACATTCCAGTTGATTCCGCCGAAAGTCTCCCAGTGACCATTGAAGTAGAGTGCCTCCTGAAGGTTGGCATAGGTCTTACCAAAGTAACGGAAGCTCAACCAGGCATTCAGATTCTTGGTGATATCATACTTAGGGTCCAACTCGATAAGAACCTGAGGAATCTCCTTGACAATCATGTTATTGGCATTCACACCCATAGACTGACCGTCACTGAACGTTACGCTCGCATTATAGTTCTTATACACCGGCTTCTGATAAGTGAAGAGTGCATGCATGTGGAAGTTCTTGAACGGATTGATTTCTGCCGAGGTTGTCCAACCCAAAGTCTGGATGTTATAGATGAGCAACACGGTCTTGCCCTCTGTAGTGCCAGGCTTGGTAAGATTCTGCTGGTCGATATTGTTCGACTTTGATATGTAGGTCACCATTGAAGAAAGGTCAATCCAATCGTTCTTGTAGAAAATACCACCACGAATCAATGGAATGGTTACTCGCTTATACTGCTCCTCGGTAGGTCCTGTTCCTGCATACTCGCTGATGCGTGGGAAACGGGTGGCGATGGTAGCATCGGCTGTCAGACCAAACTGGCGGGTAAGGTTATACGTCAACTGCAAGGTGGCTGCATAATTCAATTTATCCTTGGTTACGTTCTTTGCTTCGATGCTGTGCTCAGTAGCAACAACAGAACCATCAGCAGCTGTGGCGTATGTATTATAGTTACCCATGTGGAATCCTGAGAAACGTGGGGCAGAAATCTGCTCGGCAGACATGCGGTAGTACTCCAATCTACCACCATAGAACACCTTGAACTTAGGACTTACCTTCCATTCGTCGGTAAAGTAGAGTGCCAACTTGTTCTCTGAACCCTTGGTGTATTCTGGACTCAACTCATTATAACCGAAAGTCTCAGAACGACGGGCTGTCTGTGTAGGATCAAGCGGATTGACATACATCTGGCTCAATGTGCGTGGATAAGCTTCTACGGTGCCTGCCCACTGGAACGAAGACGAATAGTAATTGAGATGGTAATACCACTCGTTCAATCCTATCATTAACTTATGGTTGTTCAACTGCTTAGAGATTTCGGTAGTCAAAAGCGCATTGCTCACCTTACCAACATGCAACCAGGTGCGACGGCCTTCAATGTAACCACTGTAGGCAGACCCATCAGAAAGCTGATAGCCATCAGCCTCGCTCACCTGAGAGATGGTACTTCCTCCGTAATCCACATAATTGGCACGTGGAGCATTCATATACTTGGCGTTGAATTTCCACAACCATCCATTATCAAACTGATACTGGCTGATGAGGGCAATTTCGTTGGCATGATTCTCACTGCCATCGCTCATATTCCATGTCTCCATCTTTCCTGACTTTGTATTCAAGTATTGGAAAGAACCTTGACGCTGCACGTATGAGTCCATACCAGGGTCAAAGCCATCAATCTTCTTGATACTGCCGTCGCCTGAATAGATAAATGGGGCTGCATTGGCAAAATTGCCAGGGTTCTTGCTGTTGGAATACTTATATAATAAGGAGACACGTCCCTTTCCATCATTCAAGATGCGAGTGATACCGAAATGATAAAGTTGGGTACGGTCGGCATAATCAGTAAAGCGAAGCTTGAAACTACCTGGATCGAAATTCTGATACATACTGGCTGTATAAAGCCAATTGGCACCGATTCCACCAGACAGGTTGAGGTCTACATTCTGCATACCAAAATGGTTTGCCTTATAGTTGAGCTTACCTTTGAACTCTTTCTGTCCCAACTCGCTGAAAGAAGAAACTGCATACGCAATATTACCTGTAGCAATGGCAGACTCAGATGGAGTCATCAAGTCGGTACCTTTCAGTGAGGCATCGCTACGCCAATGTGCAGACAGTTTGTGTACGGAAGAAGAGTAAACGGCAGGAAGACCGTTTTCATATACGGTTACATCCTCGCTTGGCAATCCTATCTGGATTTCACGAGGCTTGTTGGCATCAGATGCGTTGAGCATCACATTACGCTCTTCCTTTTTCTCCTTGTTTTCAGATTCGTCGGAAGGAAGTGCATACACTTGGCTTGCAGCAGACATCGCTACCAAAGCCATAGAAAATGTTCGGATTCTTAAGTTCATAATCTTACAGTTGTTTATTCTTAGTTTTACATGATTTCACTTGCTACCGAATGCGATTCGATTGCGGTTGCAAAGTTAAGGAGATTTTTCAGACATTGGCATCATGTGTAGGTTATGAGTAGATAAATATTAGGTTTGTTAAGTCTATAACCTTCTAATAATCAAGCTATCAAAGATATTAATACTTTTTAATAGAGTAGATGGTAAAAAGAGAAATAAATGTAGTATCTTTGCAGAAAAATACAATTATAAGGCACTCTAATAGCCTATCAGATAGTAACAAAAACAATTAAAAAAATAGTTATGAAAGTAGTATTGTGGTTCTTAATGATGTTTATGCCATTAATGGCAAATGCTTCTTCCGTAAACGAGGAACAGCTGTTCCATCGTTTAGACAGTTACATCGCTCAGCGAAGCAAGTTTACCCAAAGAAAAGAAGCGAAACTGCTAAGACTCAAAAAGCAACTATACATGACTTCCGACAAGCGCAGCCAGCTTAGTCTCTATAACCAAATCTACAGGGAGTATTATACCTACCGTTACGACTCTGCCATGACATACGCCAAGAAGGGCTACCAGCTGGCAGCACAGCTTCAGGATGATTATTTCATCAACCTGAATAAAATCAATCGTGCGGCAGTGCTGTCAACAGGCGGTTTCTACAGCCAGGCAGAAGACTTAATGCTCGCAATGGATGTGGAGAAAATGTCACCTAAGTTATTGCAATACTATTATTATACCTTGACTTGGGTATATAACTACTGGGAAACTTTCTGCAACAAGTCGGAGTTTCAAGAAGGATTAGAAGCCAAGAAACGTTTTTATTTAGGCAAGACTCTTGAGCATATCGGCAACAAGGAATCCGCTCTTTATTACTATCTTTCAGGAGAGTTTGAATTTCTAAAGCAGCGTACAAGCAAAAAAACACTTCAGTTCTACATGAAGGCGCTTTCTGCCAGTCCCCTGAACAGCCGTGTGCATGCCTCATCGGCTTATTGCATAGCCCGCTATTATTATGATACCGACCAAAAGGATTTATATGAAAAGTATATTGTAGAAGCAGCCATCTCAGACCAGATATGTCCCCTGAAGGAGAATCTTGCCCTTCAGGAGTTTTCCACCTATCTATATAATAAGGATGCCTCCTATGCAAAGAGGGCTTCCAAATACATCTATTGCTCCATGGAGGATGCCCAATTCTACAACAACCGTCTCCGCATGGTAGAGATTTCCCGCATACTTCCCCTTATCACAGAAACGAACCATCAGGCAGAAGTACGCAAGAACCACATCGTAACAGCATCCCTCGTCATCGTGAGTATCCTGTCGCTAGGATTCCTTGCCATGGCTTTCTTTGCATTCAAGATGAACAAGCATCTAGCCAAGAGCCGTAGGGAGATAAAAAGCCAAAATACACTCTTGGACGAACTGAACCAGAAGCTGCTCAACACCAATAAGCGAAGAGAGACCTATATGCATTTATTTATGGACATCAGTGCCGTATATATCAAGAAACTGGATGATTATCGCAAATTGGTAAGCCGCAAAATCAAGGCAAAGCAAACTGCCGATCTTCTGACTGCCATCAACAGCTACAAGCTGGCAGAAGAAGAGGCAGCCAACTTCTATATTCGCTTCGACAAGGCATTCATTGACTTGTATCCGAATTTCGTGGAAGAGTTCAACCAACTGCTGTTGCCAGAAAAACAGATAGTTCTCCCTGCCCCTAACAGTCTCACCAAGGAACTGCGTATCTATGCACTGATGCGACTGGGAATTACGGATGGGCAGGAACTGGCCACCCTCCTGTTCTATTCTACCCAAACCATCTATAATTACAAGGCAGCCATCAGAAAGCGAGCCAAAGACCTCACCACTTTTGATGCAGCCATCAACCGACTATGCAATGTGATAGGCTAATAAATGGCAGAAAATTGAGAATGTTCCTCAATTTTCTGCCATTTTCTTTTGCCCATTCAAGAAATAGTTGTATCTTTGCCATTACATAAAAGTTGTAACACTAAAGATGTAATGGCGTATGAAACTAAGAAACAAGAAATTAGCAAATCCTTTCATCTATCAAGGTTATGAAAGTCCTGAGTATTTCTGCGACAGAGAAGTGGAAACAAAGACTCTAATGTCGCACTTGAAGAATGGAAGAAACGTTACCCTCATTTCTCCTCGAAGACTAGGAAAAACTGGGCTTATCAAGAACACTTTCTATCATCTGGAAAAAGATGAGAAGGATTCCGCATGCCTATACCTCGACATATTCGCTACCAAGAACTTGCACGACTTTGTGGAACAATTTGGAGTAATGGTTATCAATGACATCGTCCGCAAGAACACCTCATTCATAGAGAAAACCATCGCCTTCTTCAGTGCCTTGCGCCCTGTACTCAGCATGGATCCATTGACTGGTGAGCCTAGTGTATCAATCACAATTGAGCCATCCCAAGAAGACATCACCATCCGCAGCATCTTCAACTATCTCAACGAGAGTGGGAAAGAGGTATATATCGCCATCGATGAGTTTCAGCAGATTGCAGAATATCCGGAGAAAGGCACAGAGGCATTGCTACGTTCTTATATCCAGTTTGCCCAACATGTGCATTTCACCTTCTCTGGCAGCAAGCATCATCTGATGGCTGAGATATTCGGCTCGCCGAAACATCCATTTTACCAAAGCACTGAGATGATGGGACTTAAACCATTGAGAAACGATGTTTATTATGAGTTTTGCCAAAACTTCTTCAAGCAGAAAGGTGGCAACTTATCAAAAGAAACCTTCGACTACATCTATCAACAATTCGAGGGCCACACATGGTATATCCAATGCATCATGAATCGCCTCTATGAAACCGAAATACAAGTTGATAGTATCAAGCAAGTAAATGCAGCAATTCTTTCAGTACTCGAAGGTAGAGAACCACAGTTTGAGAATATGGTACAGTTCTTCACAGAGAACCAGTTCTCGCTTCTGAAAGCTATAGCCAAGGATAGCATTGTTGCCCAGCCTACCTCTGGCAAGTTCATCAAGGAGCACAAGCTGAGTGGAGCCAGCAGCGTAAAGGCTGCCCTCAAAATCTTGGAAGACAAGGAATTAGTATATAGGACTAATGAAGGATACGTCATCTACGACAGATTCATGGATCTGTGGTTAAAGAGAATATAAACAAAAAAATGTGCTTTAAACGTGCGGAATGTGCTTAAAAAAGACACATTCCGCACGTTTAAAGCACATTTCTCTCCTAGAAAGCCGTACATCTTACAATGATTACGACCATGGGATTATCCGGCAATCCTTATGCCTGGGATGTTCAGTCGGCAGTAACAATGGATGACTTGTTTGTTCTCTAAACGTCCTAACTATATTAAGTTGGAGGAGATGGCAACAGAATCTGTTCTGAAAGCATTCTGCAAGGCATTAAAGATAAAGCTCGTAAAAGAGCGCCTCCCTTTACGTGATTTGAACGATGCTTGGGAATATCTTCACAACTACACTATGGATATGTAGATTCCCTAACTGCTTTAACAAGCCAGAGAATATGGTTGCTTAAGTAAGAGTATGTGGTTGCTTAAGCTTACGGACACTGAATCTCGGATTAACGGAGATAGCTTCTTGAGTTAGCGGAGACAGTTTCTTGGGTAAGAGAATACTGCTTCTCGGAGTTTGCCACTAGGCTCAGCAGCTCTGCCGACTGCAGTCAGCACATCTGCTGACTATAGTGACAACACCTTATTGTTGTACAATAACACACCTTATAATTGTACAACTTTATCCCCCATAGTTGTACAACCTTATACACTATAGTTGTACAACTACAAACTCAGATACAGAGATACTACTTTCTTTTGGAAATACAATTATTATCTGCAACTTTTTATCGAAAAAAGTGAAGAGAAAGATTGCTTTTTCGATATAAAATCGTATCTTTCAAGAAGTTCTATCTGAAATTCAAAGAGTTAACAATTCCTCAGACACTGTCTGAGGAATTCAAAAAGCAAAAACAGCAGACACTGTCTGCTGAATCTTCTTTGCTACCCCAAAAAGGTCAAACGCTGTTTGACCTTTTTTAATATCATTTTCCGTATAACTATCCATTTATCTATAAAATCATCATTTTTTCTTGCATAAAGTTTGCAATTTCCGATATTTATGCTTACCTTTGCCGTTGTTAAGAGGGAACTCGTAACACATTACAAAATATCTTATCATAAAAATAAGAAAGGAAATAACGAATGGAACTGAAAGAGACTTTCCAAAAAGTGAAGGCAGCTAGCAAAACACTTGGTTTGCTAACAGATGAACAACGTAATAAAATTCTGCAGGCGGTGGCTGACGCTATCATCGCTGAGACTCCTGCGCTTCTCAAAGCGAATGCAGAAGACTTGGCGAAGATGGACAAGGCGAACCCGCTCTACGACCGATTGCAACTCACAGAGCAGCGACTCCAGGATATTGCTTCGGATATGAGACACGTCAGTACACTGCCCTCACCGCTCGGAAGAGTTCTCAAAGACAAAACACTCGAAAATGGTTTGCACCTACAGCGAGTAGCCGTTCCATTCGGAGTTATCGGTATGATTTATGAAGCCCGTCCTAACGTAACCTACGATGTTTTCTCACTCTGTTTCAAGAGCGGAAATGCGTGCGTACTGAAAGGAGGAAAGGACGCAAACGCCTCAAACTCAGCGGGTGTCGAACTTATCCACAGGGTGCTGATAACTTTTGGTATTGATCCGAATGTTGTTACACTACTCCCTGCTACCCATGAGGCTACCGGCGAAATGCTGAATGCCGTGGGCTATATCGACCTCTGTATTCCTCGTGGCGGAAAGAAGCTTATCAACTTCGTCCGTGATACTGCCAAAGTTCCGGTTATCGAAACCGGAGCCGGTGTGGTACATTGTTACTTCGACAAGGATGGCGACCTGGAGATGGGCAAGCGCATCATCACCAATGCCAAGTGCCGAAGAGTGAGCGTATGCAATGCGCTCGACTGTCTGCTGATTCACGAAAGCAGATTAAGCGACCTCCCTGCCCTCTGTGAAGGACTCGCCGAGAAGCAAACCAAGATTCATGCAGATGCCAAGGCTTACGAAGTCTTAAAGGGACACTATCCAGACACCTTATTATATAAGGCAGAGGAAAGCGATGCAAAGATGAAAGAGGCTGATGCCAACGTGAAGAGTATCTGGAACACCGAATGGCTCAGCATGCAGATGGGAATCAAGGCCGTGGTTTCAGAAGATGAAGCACTCGACCATATCGCCACTTACGGAAGCGGACACAGCGAGAGCATTGTTTCCAACAATGAAACTGCCCAGAAGAAGTTCCAGGCGATGGTAGATGCAGCCTGCGTTTATGTGAATGCTCCAACCAGTTTCACCGATGGCGCACAGTTCGGATTGGGCGCAGAAATTGGCATCAGTACCCAAAAGCTTGGAGCACGCGGACCAATGGCGCTAGAAGAAATTACCACCTACAAGTGGCTGATTACAGGAAATGGACAAACAAGGAAGTGAAGAGTGAAGAATTCAATAGCTTTATATTAGAAATAACAAATAAAAAACGAAATAACAATGAAGACATTCTTTAATGTTGAAGACCTTGGCGACCTGAAAGCAGCGCTCGCCGAGGCACAGGAAGTGAAAGCAAACCGTTTCGGTTATCAGGAGTTGGGCAAGAACAAAACCTTGCTGATGATATTCTTCAATAACAGTCTCCGTACCCGACTGAGTACACAGAAGGCTGCGATGAACCTGGGCATGAATGTTATCGTACTCGACGTGAACGCAGGTGCATGGAAACTGGAGACAGAGCGTGGCGTTATCATGGATGGCGACAAGAGCGAGCACCTGCTGGAGGCTATCCCTGTGATGGGTAGCTTCTGCGACCTTATCGGTGTTCGTAGCTTTGCCGGTTTGAAAGACCGAGAGTATGATTATGCCGAAACCATTGTAAACCAGTTTGTAAAGTACAGCGGCCGCCCTGTCTTCGCTATGGAGACTGCTACCGTTCACCCACTCCAGGCATTCGCCGACCTCATCACCATTGAGGAGCATAAGAAGGTGGCTCGTCCTAAGGTAGTCCTGACCTGGGCTCCTCATTGCCGTGCCTTGCCTCAAGCTGTACCAAACTCATTCGCCCAGTGGATGAATGCAGCCGATGTAGATTTCGTGGTTACTCACCCTGAGGGATACGAACTCGATCCTAAGTTCGTAGGCAATGCCAAGGTAGAGTACGACCAGAAAAAGGCGCTGGAAGGTGCAGACTTCGTTTATGCCAAGAACTGGAGCTGTCCGGGCGTGAAAGACCCAGCACAGTATGGCGAAATCCTGAGCAAGGATATGAGCTGGACCATCGACGAGGAGCACATGAGCTGGACCAACGATGGTTGCTTCATGCACTGTCTGCCAGTTCGCCGTGGCTTGATTGTAACCGATGATGTCATTGAAAGCAAGAACAGTCTGGTGATTCCAGAGGCAGCCAACCGTGAGATTTCAGCCGAGGTTGTCATCAAGCGTATGCTCGAATCACTCTAAAGCAGGAAATAAGAAAAAGATAGGGGGAAGTAAAGGAAAACAAGCCTTTATTTCCCTCTTTTCCGTTCTATCCAGCCTGTTCCTATCCCCATATCTCGGTATTTTTATCTTTTCATCCTGTCTATATTCTTATATCTCAGATATTATCCGTACCTTTGCTGCCGAAAAAAAAGAAAAACAAGATGGACAAATACATAATACTTTCACCAGAAGCTAAGGGTTCATTCAATGATCGCCTTAACTTTCTGTATCTAAAACTAGGTAACTTTCTCGATACAGAGAAACTGGAAAACCGTACCTTGCAATATTGTAAGGTATTCCTCAGCGATGCCCAGAACCAGATAAAAGAGTTAGAAGAATCTCTCCTTTATCAGGAGTTTCTGAAAGGCGCAAACCTCACTATCGTGGAACAGACTCCACTGAATGGCAGCAAGGTGAGTCTGCTGATCAAGACAACGGACTCCCAGACTCCCATTCTCTTCCACAGTCTTCGCCTTACAGAGGAGGAGGCTAAGGGAAAGGATTCGTACGAACAGACCCGTCTTCTCTTCAATAAATACCTGAAGACTATCGAAGGTACGGATATGACAATGGAACGCAACCTGATTCGCACCTGGATATACGTCACCAACATCGATGTAAACTATCAAGGCGTAGTAGAAGCCCGTAATGACATCTTCGATAAAGAGGGATTGACAGCCGACACCCACTACATCGCCAGCACAGGTATCGGTGGCGCCACTCCGGTACGCCATGCAGCTGTAGCCATCGACTTCCTCACCATCCCCCATATCAAGGAAGAGGACAAGAAGTATCTTCAGGCACTCGAACATCTGAATCCTGCCCATGAATATGGAGTAGCCTTCGAACGAGGAACCCGGCTTACGCTACCTACCCATACTCTCCATCCAGAAGGAAGCCAGCAGTTCAAGCAACAATACTTCATCTCCGGTACAGCCAGTATCGACAAGCATGGAGATGTGGTCTATGAAGGAGACATCGTGCGCCAGACCGGCAGACTGCTTGAGAACATCGGCGCCCTGCTGAAAGATGGCGATGCCACGATGAATGATATCCAATACTTCATCATCTATCTGCGCGACATCTCCGACTATCATACGGTTGACAGACTGATGCAGCAGTTTTATCCACAAATCCCCCGCATCATCGTGGAGGCAAAAGTATGCCGCCCCGGCTGGTTGATAGAAATGGAATGCATTGCAGAGAAGGAATTATGTTCTACAGAATAAGGAATTATAAAGATTCTGTTATCTAACCTTTGTCGGAATCCTCTTATCACTCATGATTTCATTTCCTGCCGCACGGGCATCCAGCTCTACTGGCTTGGATGTGAAATCAGGGGTATTATAGGAATCCAGCAACTCATCGTAGTATTTCTTCGGATTGCGCTGTGGCAAGAGGAACGGCTTGCTTACATTGCCCTTGTCATCAATGCAGGCAAGATAAAGACGGGTATAGAGACCGTCACCGCGACGGGATGTAAAGACAAACCAATGGGAATCCTTGCTCCAGTTGTGCCAGCTATCGATGGCACTGCCCAGAATATCACGACCGCCACACCGAAGAGCAGCGACAGCAGCGGTTTCCAAGTTTTTATCATCAAATTCTTCATGAGATTATATTTTAAATTCATGTTCTTTCCACAACGCCCGTGGACGATTTAGGACATTCCTTATACCCGTACAAAGTTACAATAAAATATTGTAACTTCCAAACAAAAACATGCAATTCAACAAGATAGTACAAAAGAAAAGCAATAAAAGCCAAATCCTGCTAACGTAATGATACGAAAAGCCCCGACTACATAACGGCAGTCGTGGCTTAGACCTATTCCGTCAGAAACTCTTCACCGCCTGGAATGCCGATAAACACAAGGGATTCCGAGCGAAAGGTGAAGAGTATTTCTTCGTAAGCTTCGCATAAAAACGAAACAAAGGCATTGGGGAAGGCTGTTCTAGGCGAACAGTCCACTAGCGGCTATAGCGCCAGTAGGCTGTCTGTGGTTTGCCTGTTAACTGTCTGTCGTAAACAGCTTATGAATTACCAATTAGGAGTCTGATTAAAACAGGCAGATAATAACAGTTTCCAACATCATCAAACAGAAAAAGTATTACCTTGCCGCTATTGAGCAGCAAGGTAATTACGTACAGGATTGGCATACATCTCGAGAATTCTCTCTCTCAAGTAAGCTTCATCCTTATTTGGAAGGTCAATTTTCGCAAGCTGACCAGCCATATATTTTTCAAATTTTGCCTTATCTTCGGCAGTATATTCTGCCTGATGAGCAGTTGAGTTTTCAAGCAAATCAAGAGCCACATAGTTGCCCGGATAGAGGCGGTAGTTCTTGAATATCTGCTCATCCATGTAGGCGGCTACCTTATTATATATATCCTGCTTAGGCATATCAGGATCAAGACTGTCCAGATAATCATCAAGACATGGGGCTGCATGATAATGCACATGACCCTTATAACCGAAGATACCGGTCTGCATGCTTACCAGGTCATCCATAGGTCCCTTCTTCCAATCGGCATTATCGCGCTTCTGCTGGAACTCCTTTGCCTTCAGGAAATCGCATGGATCATATTCGTAACTGATAGAGAGCGGTACGAGATGAAGCTGTTTCAGGCGGTCGATAATGCTGCCCTCGCCACCCATCGACATCATCTGCAGAATACTCTTCTGGGTGCGGTCATTACTGTCCTTGGCCCTACCCTCGCGCTGGGCTATCCAGATATTCTCGTTCTTCTCCTTGATGGCGAAATGCATATAGTCGGAAAGACGCTTGCTCGACATCAGCATCTGTCGCATGCTCAGGGCACGCTCTACGATAAACGCCTTGTTGACACGTACCAGGTCCTTGACCCAAGGAAGAGAAAGGAGATTATCACCGATGGCAATCTCACAGGTGGTCTTAAAACCGTTATCGATAAGAAGGACATCGAGGATGGCTGAATCGAGCACGATATCACGGTGATTACTGATGAAAGTATAATTACGGGTATTATCGAGCGATGTACAATCCATCTCGCAGCCTGTTGCTGCCTTCTTCAGAATGCCATGAACAAAATCGTAAGCAAAAGCCAACTGGAAATCCAGATTGGTCTTACATGCCTTCAACTTCTGGGCAATCATCTCGAAAGGTACTTGTGGATAGAGATAGGCAAGCACTTGTTTAAACTGATCGTTTGAAAGCAAACGGTCGAATACCTCTGGGAGATCTTCAGGCTCCCAAGGACGGATGGTATCAAATTCTTGAGGGATATTCATAATATATACCTATTTAATATATATATATGGCTCTGCGAAAAAATCGCAGAACCATATATGAGTTTGTTATTCTAGAACTGATTCTCCACAATTTCGCTGAGCACATCCTTGATATCAAGACCTGCTGCACGAACCTGCTGAGGAATGAAACTGGTAACGGTCATACCTGGAGTGGTATTGATCTCCAGCATGTTCACCTTGTCTTTACCATCCTTATCCTTAGAGATGATATAGTCGATACGGATGATACCGTTGGCATGAAGAATGTCGTAGATGCGGGATGTGGTCTTGGCAACCTCTTCTGCGGTCTCTGGAGAGAGACGGGCTGGAGTGATTTCCTGTACCTGACCGTTATACTTGGCATCGTAATCGAAGAACTCGTTGGTGGTCACCACCTCTGTAGCCGGCAGTACAACAGTCTTCTCGGCTGTCTTGTAGATACCCTGTGAAATCTCGGTACCATCAAGGAAGCCCTCGATCATTACCTCATTGCTCTCCATGAAAGCCACACGGAGGGCTGGAGCCAGCTGGTCAGCATTCTTCACCTTGCTCACACCAAAGCTACTGCCGTCAGCAGCAGGCTTTACGAAACAAGGCATACCGATGCGCTTGGCAATCTCTTCTTCATCATAAGCTTCACCGCGACGGAGCAAGATACTGTCTGCTACGTTTATACCGAAACCGCGCAGATAATTATTGAGCACATACTTATCAAAAGTCATTGCCTCTACCAGAACACCGCTTGTAGAGTATGGCAGATGGATAAGGTCGAAGTAGCCCTGCATCACACCATTCTCACCAGGCTGTCCGTGGATGGTGATATAAGCATAATCGAAATAGACATGCTTGCCGTTCATAACGAAAGAAAAATCGTTCTTGTCAATCTCGATAGTCTCACCATTATCCAAAGCGACATGCCAGTCGGTACCCTTCACATCGACGAGATAAATATTGTAGCGCTCTTTATCAAAGAAAGAGTACAAACCCTGTCCTGAGCGCAATGATACGTCGTGCTCAGAAGAATCACCACCACATACGATGGCTATCGTTCTCTTGCTATTTTCCATAATTACTAAATATTTTTGAATGTATCTTGTGTGGTGCCAGCGATGAAACCGCGCCACTTTTCTATTAATTGTCTAAAATCTTCCGGCCACTCACTGTCAAAATCCATCTGCTGCTTGGTTGTAGGATGCACGAAGCCGAGTGTCTTGGCATGGAGAGCCTGACGCGGACAGAGTTTGAAGCAGTTCTGGATAAATGCCTTGTAGCTGCTACTGCGCTGACCTCTCAGAATCTCTGTTCCGCCATACGTTTCGTCCATAAAGAGCGGATGACCGATATGCTTCATGTGAGCACGAATCTGATGGGTACGGCCTGTTTCAAGCACACACTGCACCAAGGTGGTATAACCGAAACGCTCCAACACCTTGTAATGCGTAACCGCCGTCTTGCCTATTCCGCTGTCCGGATCGAAGACCTTCATACGGAGGCGGTTCTTCGGATCACGGCCGATATTGCCTTCTATGCGACCTTCATCTTCTACAATGTTGCCCCAAACGAGCGCATTGTAACTGCGATGGGTAGTCTTGTTGAAGAACTGCTTACCCAGTGCAGTCTTTGCCGTAGGAGTCTTTGCCACAACGAGCAGTCCGCTGGTATCTTTATCGATACGATGCACCAAGCCCACTTCCGGATCATTGGCATCAAACTCAGGCATATCTCTTAAATGCCAGGCTACCGCCTGAATCAAGGTTCCATGAAAGTTGCCCGCACCCGGATGCACCACCATACCTGCTTCCTTATTGACCACCATCAGCTGATCGTCTTCATAAACCACATTGATAGCGATTTCTTCAGGTTTGATACTCGTTTCATGACGAGGACGGTCGAGCATCAGAGTAACCAGATCATTAGGGCGTACCTTATAGTTGCTCTTTACCGGTTTACCATTGACATGGATGAATCCGGCATCAGCAGCCTGCTGAATGCGGTTACGGCTCTGATAGGCCATCTTATCAGCCAGGTACTTATCGATACGCACCGGATCCTGGTTGGCATCCACCTGAACCTTCCAGTGCTCATAGAGTTCATCTCCTCCTTCACCAGAAGCAGCGGTTTCTTCCTCCATTTGGAGTTCATCATCCAGTTCGTCCATATCTCCTGCATCATCAAACCCGAAGTCATCCTCTACAGGAGCATATACCTTATTATATATATAATCTAAAAATATCATTCGTATTACTATTGAATTCTTCACTTTTCATTTCTCCTACTCCACCACTTCCTTCTGGTGGTGTTCATGCGAAGGAGCAGGCTCTGTGGCTTCCGTACCAGGAACCACCTCGAAGTTGTCTTCATGAGTTTCTCCGCTCATGTCACCTTCGCCTTCCATCACATCTTCTTCGCCGTGATAAACCGGATCTACCACATCGATAGAATCATCAACGCTCCGTTTACCATTACCAACCTGTATGACAAGCACATTATCGATAGAAACCTTATCACCAGCTACAACATGCTTACCCTTAACGAGGATACCATAAACCCAATCCTCTTCGCCAGGAATATATTCAGGTGTACCCAGTTTGAATCCCATAGCAGTAAGTTTAGCCATTGCCTCTCGCAACGAACTGTTGTCAATGACATCAGGAATGGTGATACGTGGAGAATGATCAGAATTGATGGTAACATAGATAACATGTCCCGACTTTACCACTTCTCCGAAAACCGGAGTCTGCTCCAGAATGACATCAGGCGGCAAAGAGCGGACATATCCCGTATCCGTTACAACAATTTCCAATCCCGCATCGTCGAGGATATGTGTAGCATCATCGATATTCTTATATCGAATATCCGGCACACGGATGGCCTCACCATGATGGGTATAGATATCAATGCCGTACTTGACACCGGCACAGAGCAACACCAGCACCAGAATCATGGCACCGATATTCCCCCAAAGGTACTTACTCTTAAACTTATTTATAAACTCTGATGAAGTCATATATTATTTTTTGGTGCAAAGATACAAGTATTTGGGGGAAGAACAAAATAAAAAGGAAAGTTTTTGCACTCTCACCACCTAATTTTATGATATAAAAACAAAACATCTTTGTTCCCAAAAGAGCAATCTCAGAAAAGGAAGGGGCGTTATAAACAACAAAAAGCAGCAAAGAATACATCCTTGCTGCTTTTAATGTCATCGTCAACAGACGAATCTTTCCTCGGAATTACTTTCCGTGGTGCTCGTCAGATACAGTTAACTTCTTACGGCCATGAGCACGGCGAGAAGCCAATACGCGACGACCATTCTTAGTTGCCATACGCTCACGGAAACCATGCTTGTTTACGCGACGACGATTGTGAGGCTGAAATGTTCTTTTCATTTTTCTTATTTATTTTTTAATTAATATTCTTCACAAAAGTGCAAAACACGCCCTTTTTGGGCTGCAAAATTACGCATATTTTCTGAAATAACCAAGAAAACTACCAAATTTAGCTTAAATATTTATGTTTTTTTCGATATTTCCTTTGATTTTTCATGTTTTTGCCGTAACTTTGCACTCGATTTTGAGATTATTATAATAACATTCAAGATAAACAAGAAATGATTAATTCACAGGAAATTAAGATTGGTACTTGCATCCGCATGGATGGCAAAGTATGGGTTTGCATCGACTTTCAGCACAGAAAGCCAGGTAAAGGTAACACCGTAATGAACACAAAATTGAAGAATGTTGCCGACGGTCGTGTATTGGAACGTACATTCCAGGTAGGTTTCAAATTGGAGGATGTTCGCGTTGAGCGCCGCCCTTACCAGTACCTCTACGAGGACGCTACTGGTTGCATCTTCATGAACCAGGAGACTTTCGAGCAGGTGCCTATCGCTAAGGAGAACGTTACTGGTGGCCAGTACATGAAGGAGGGTGACGTTGTTGAGGTGGTTACTGATACAACTGATGGTACTATCCTCTTGGCTGAAATGCCAGTGAAGACTACTTTGAAGATTACTCACTCTGAGCCAGGTGTAAAGGGTAATACTGCTACCAACGCTACAAAGCCTGCTACATTGGAGACTGGTGCTGAGGTTCGTGTTCCTTTGTTCGTCAACGAAGGCGAGACTATCCAGATCGACACCCGTGACGGTAGCTACCTCGGTCGTGTAAGCGAGTAATACATCCTCCAACAGAAAGATTGTGCTCTTATTGAGTAAAACTAACCCTTAATAGTAAGAAGAATGAAATATTCCATCATAGTACCTGTATTTAATCGTCCTGACGAAGTGGACGAACTTTTAGAAAGTCTGACTCATCAATCAGAGAAAGACTTCGAAGTTGTCATCGTTGAGGATGGCTCACAGACTCCCTGCGAGGAGGTGTGCAAACGATATGAACACATGATGAATATACATTATTACTATAAGGAGAACTCTGGTCCGGGCCAGAGTCGCAACTATGGTGCCGAGCGCGCCAAGGGTGAGTATCTTCTGATACTCGATAGCGACGTGGTCTTGCCAGAAGGTTATCTGAAGGCTGTAAGTGATGAGTTGAGCCGTGAGCCAGCCGATGCTTTCGGCGGTCCCGACAAGGCGCACTCATCATTTACAGATACTCAGAAAGCCATTTCTTATTCCATGACTTCTTTCTTTACCACCGGTGGCATCCGTGGCGGAAAGAAGAAGATGGATAAGTTCTATCCCCGTTCATTCAACATGGGCATCCGCAGGGATGTTTATCTCAGGTTGAATGGCTTTTCCAATATGCGTTTCGGTGAGGACATTGATTTCTCTATCCGTATCTTCAAGGCAGGCTGCCGTTGCCGTCTGTTCCCTGAAGCATGGGTATGGCATAAGCGCCGCACCGACTTCCGCAAGTTCTGGCGACAGGTCTACAACAGTGGCATCGCCCGCATCAATCTCTACAAGAAATATCCAGAGAGTCTCAAACTCGTGCATCTCCTTCCTATGGTCTTCACCGTGGGCGTAATAGGCACGCTGCTTCTGCTCTTCTTCGGCTTCCTGCCATACATGCTTGGCACCGTTCACGTATTCCCAACCTTGGGCAATGCGATGGCAGCATTGGGCTGCATCGGTCTCGCCGGCATCATTCTCTATACTATCGCACTGTTTATCGACAGCAGCAGAGAGAACCATAGCATCAAGATAGGCTTGCTGAGTATTCGCGCTGCCTTCACACAGCTGATGGGTTACGGATGCGGATTTCTTTCTGCATGGTGGAAGAGATGCGTACTGGGACAGAGCGAATTCAGCGCATACAACAAGACTTTCTACAAATAAGACTTCCCCGCCAAAAGAGAAGCCAATAATAATCTACTAATCAGTTATTATTATGGCAGAGAAACTAACCATTGCCAATTGGGCAGAAGAAGACAAGCCTCGCGAGAAACTGGAGCGCTTGGGAGCCTCAGCTTTATCCAATGCCGAGCTCTTAGGTATTCTGATTGGTTCGGGATCTACTGACGAAAGTGCCGTAGACCTGATGAAACGCATTCTGAAGGATTGCGACAACAACCTGAACCAGCTAGGAAAGAAGACCATCAGAGAACTGACGCAATATAAAGGAATGGGACCCGCCAAAGCCATCACCATTCTTGCAGCCTGCGAACTGGGCAAGCGCCGTGCTCTCGATAAGATTGGCACACGTCCCGACTTAGGCTCATCCCTTGCCATCTACAACTATATGCTTCCGAAGATGCAGGATTTAGACACAGAGGAAGCATGGCTCCTGATGATGAACCAGAACTTCAAGCTCATCAAAGCGAGCTGCATCTCAAAAGGCGGCATTACAGAAACGGCAACCGACATCCGGCTCATCATAAAAGAAGCGGTGCTCAACAACGCTACTATTATCGCCTTCTGCCACAATCATCCCAGCAACAATCCTCAGCCAAGCAAAGCCGATGATGTACTTACCCAGAAGATTGCCAAAGCCTGCGAAATCATGCGCCTCTTCTTTATGGACCATGTCATCATAACCGACGGTGCCTTTTATTCATATCACGATAAAGGTAAATTGTAGTCTATTTGGGGTATATTAGACCTTCGGCAAGAAAAAAACAGCTTTTCTTTTTGTTTTGTCTGCAATAATTATTATCTTTGTAGGCAAAAACAAAGATTATTATGACACAAGAAGAAAAGACAAAGATAGAAGAAAAGATCGTAGATGTACTTAAGACCGTTTACGACCCTGAGATTCCTGTCAACATCTGGGACCTCGGTATGATTTATAAAATAGATGTGAAGGACGATGCCACCGTAGATCTCGACATGACCTTCACAGCCCCTTCATGCCCTGCTGCCGACTTCATCCTGGAGGATGTAAGAAGCAAGGTAGACAGCGTGGAAGGCGTAAAATCTGCCAATGTGAACCTTGTATTCGAACCGGCTTGGGATCAGAGTATGATGAGCGAGGAAGCTCGCGTAGAACTCGGCTTTGAATAAAGACGAAGCTGTTGAACTCTTCACTCCTCATTCTTCACTCTTCATTTAAAAAGAATCGCTTATGAAAAATGTATATTTCCTCTCAGATGCGCACCTTGGCTCATTAGCCATTCCGCATGCCCGCATGCAAGAACGCCGCCTGGTCCGTTTCCTGGACAGCATCAAGACGAAGGCTGCGGCAGTTTATCTCCTGGGTGACATGTTTGACTTCTGGAACGAATATAAATATGTCGTACCAAAAGGCTATACACGCTTCTTAGGTAAGCTCTCGGAGTTGACCGATATGGGAGTGGAAGTACATTTCTTTACGGGTAACCACGATCTCTGGACCTATGGCTACCTGGAGGAAGAGTGTGGCATTACCGTACATTACAAGCCTCAGACCATAGAGATATACGATAAAGTATTCTATCTGGCACATGGAGACGGACTGGGTGACCCAGACAAGAAATTCAAGTTTCTGAAAAGAGTGTTCCAGAATCATACTTGCCAACGCCTCCTTAATGCGATTCATCCTCGCTGGGGAATGGCTTTGGGCTTGAACTGGGCTAAGCATAGCCGACTGAAACGTGCTGACGGAAAGGAAGAGCCTTATATGGGCGAAAAGAAGGAGTTTCTGGTGCGCTTTGCCAAACAGTATATGCAAAGTCACAAGGATATAGATTACTTCATGTTCGGCCATCGCCACATCGAACTGGATCTGATGTTGAGCAAAAAGACCCGACTGATGATTCTGGGCGACTGGATATGGCAGTTCACCTATGCCGTGTTTGATGGTGAACACATGTTTATGGAAGAATATGTGGAAGGCGAAAGCCAACCATAACAATAAAGGGCAGCTTTATGAGCTGCCCTTTATTGTTATCGCTGTATGCGACCTCCTGAAGAAGTCATGTTATTGATGATTTCTTCTTCTGTAACCAGATTCTGATCACCCGGAACCGTATTCTTTATCGCGCTTGCTGACAGTGAGAAATCCAGGCAATACTGGTTCTTGTCGCCCCACTTCTGATGGGCATGAATATAGGCAGCAATAAAGGCATCACCTACACCCATCGGATCAACAATCGGCTCAATATCATAGATTCTTGTAGTATAGAGCTGATCTTCTACAGCATCATAGAGCAAGCCGCTCAAGGTATGATGACTGCTGGCAATCTGATTTCTTACCGCCATCAGCATCTTCTTACACTTAGGGAAGAGCTGATGCATCTTGCGGAAATACTCCAGATAAGCCTCCTTGGCTATCTCATAGTCTGCATCCAAAGCCTCGAAAGGAATATGAGGCACACCGCTGGCTATCTCCCACTCATTCTGGTCACCAAAGATGATGTCGCTATACTGCATCATCTGGAATAGCACATCATGAGGCTCCAGACCATATCCCCAGAGATTCTTACGGTAATTAATGTCGCAGGCAATGGTCAACCCGTCAGAAACAGCAAGTTTGATGGCATCCATAGTTGATTCCATCGCATCGCGGCTGATAGCACAGGTAATGCCGGAGCAATGGAATACAGCTGCATCAGCCAGCACCTTATCCCATTTCACCATTCCGCGCTTCAGCGTATAGAAAGAAGAATTCTTGCGGTCGTAAACCACACGGGAATTGCGCATAGCTACAGCTTCCTCGAAATAATAAGTTCCGAGACGTTCACCGCCACGCACAACATGAGAAACATTCAGACCGTACTCTCTGAGATGCATCAACGCGGCCTCACCCATCTCACCGTATGGCACACGGGTTACATACTCTACATTATCGCCTAAATAAGCCAAAGAGATGGCTGCATTAGCCTCACTGCCACCATAATTGCCAAACATATGATGTCCCTGAAATAAACGTTGATAACCAGGCTTAGAAATCCTAAGCAATATTTCTCCGAAAGTTACAATCTTTGTTTTCATAATTCTAAAAATTTAAAAAGGTGAAGACTATTCACTTATGTTTCTAGTCTTCACCTTATTATATATAGCGTATGATTACTTGTTAGCAACCAACTCCATTGTATCGCGAGCGATAACAATCTCCTCGTCGGTAGGAACTACTACTACCTTCACCTTACTGTCGTCAGTAGAGATGATAGCTTCCTCACCACGAACCTTGTCATTTACTTCCTTGTTAATCTTGATGCCAAGATACTCCAGGTTCTTGCAAGCTTCCTCGCGCAGGCCGGTCTGGTTCTCACCTACACCAGCTGTGAATACGATAGCGTCAACGCCACCCATAGCTGCTGTGTAAGCACCAATGTACTTCTTGATGCGATACTCATACATACGGAGAGCCAGCTGAGCCTTCTCGTTACCCTCGTTGGCAGCGTTCTCGATGTCGCGCATATCAGAAGAAATACCTGTAATACCGAGCACACCACTCTTCTTGTTCAGGAAGTCAGCCATCTCCTGTGGCTTCATGTTCAACTTCTCCATCAAGTAGGTAACGGCAGAAGCATCGATGTCACCACAACGTGAACCCATCATCAAACCAGCCAATGGGGTCAAGCCCATTGAAGTATCCAATACCTTACCATTCAATACAGCAGCTACAGAGCCACCGTTACCGATGTGGCAAGTGATGATCTTAGAGTTGTTCTGGTCGAGACCGAGAATCTCGCAAACACGCTTAGAAACATAGCGGTGAGATGTTCCGTGGAAACCATAACGGCGTACGTGATACTTCTCGTACAACTCGTAAGGAATTGCATAGAGGTAAGCGTAGTCAGGCATTGTGCTGTGGAATGCGTTGTCGAATACGCAAACCTGAGGAGTGCCAGGCATCAAAGAGTCAACGGCACGGATACCCTTCAGGTGACCTGCGTTGTGAACAGGAGCGAGGTCGCAAAGTTCCTCGATACCATCCTCTACGCTCTTGTCAACGATAACGCTCTCCTTGAACTTGTCACCACCCTGTACGACACGGTGTCCTACAGCGTCGATTTCTTTCAAATCCTTGATAGCGCCGATTTCCGGATCGAGCAAGCACTTGAACACGAAGTTCACACCTTCCTTGTGGTCAGGCATGTCGTGCATGATCTGCTTCTTCTCGCCGTTAGGCAATTTCACCTTGATGAAAGCGTTATCAAGACCGATACGCTCTACACCACCCTGTGCCAATACAGACTCATCGTCCATATTATATAATTTGTACTTGATAGATGAACTACCGCAGTTCAGAACCAATACTTTCATTTTGCTTTCAATTTAAAATTTATAGTTTACAGTCTATAGCATAAACCATCCATCTTACAGCAGCTTAGCCCTATAAACTGTTAACTGTTAACTATTAACTATATACTTACGCCTTCTTAGCATCCTGTGCCTGGCAAGCTGTGATGGCTACCATGTAGTAGATGTCATCAACAGAGCAACCACGAGAAAGATCGTTAACAGGACGGGCAATACCCTGGAGGATAGGACCGATAGCGATGGCACCACCCAAGCGCTGAACGAGCTTGTAGCCGATGTTACCAACCTCGAGGTTTGGAACTACCAATACGTTAGCCTTACCAGCAACGTCAGAACCTGGAGCCTTCTTGGCAGCTACCTCAGGAACGAGGGCTGCATCAGCCTGAAGTTCACCATCGAGGTGAAGCTCTGGGAACTTCTCCTTAGCGATAGCTACAGCATCCTTTACCTTGTCAATAATATAAACGCTCTTGCCAGTCTCCTTGTTGATAGCATCCTTTGCGCTACCCTTTGTAGAGAAGCTCAACATGGCAATCTGTGGATCAGTAATACCTGCCACTGACTGAGCTGTATGAGCTGTAGTATAGGCAATCTGAGCAAGCTGGTCTGCTGTAGGGTTTGGAGTTACAGCAACGTCACCCATTACTACAACGCCATCCTGACCATACTGCTTCTGGTCTGAGATGAGCAACATAGCACCACTTACGCAAGTGATACCTGGACTGCACTTGATGATCTGAAGAGCTGGACGGAGAGTATCGCCAGTAGTGCTCAATGCACCAGAAATCTGACCGTCAGCGCCCTCTGTCTTGATAATCATACAACCGAGGTAGAGGTTGTTCTTAGTTACGAGTTCACGAGCCTGCTCTACAGTCATGCCCTTCTTCTTGCGAAGTTCAGCGAGCTTCTCAGCATACTCCTCAGTCTTAGGGTTGTTTTGTGGATCAACGATAGTAGCCTTGTCGATGTTGTTAAGACCCCACTGAGCAGCGAGATTCTTAATATTGGCAGGGTTACCGATGAGGATGATGTCTGCGAGATCATCAGCCAAAACTTTATCGGCTGCTTTCAATGTACGCTCCTCTTCTGCTTCAGGGAGCACGATGCGCTGCTTGTCAGCTTTAGCGCGAGCTACGATTTGCTGTAATAAATCCATTTTACTTTTTAATATTTTATATATTTTGTTGTTTCCTAAGTAGATCTGTCAAAGTGTTAGGTGATGTTATCTTGTTTTTCACCTTTTTGCCACATCGACTTTGCAAAAGTACACATTTTCTTTGAAATAGCAGCGATTAAAATGTGTAAAAAAAGCTAAATCGGGAGATTATTCATATCGTAAAGGTTTACGTAGCAGGAAAAGTGATGAATTCTTCACCCTTCGTTCTTCACTCTTCACTTAACTTATATCATTTCCAGAGTAAGGATGCTTTCCAGTTCCTCGGCAGAGAGTCGGAGTTTGAACTCGCCCTTGATGGCCACGCTGATTCGTCCGGTCTCCTCGGATACAATGACGGCGATGGCATCACTGCTCTGGGATATTCCGAGAGCGGCACGATGGCGGAGTCCCAGTTCCTTCGGAATATCGAGGTTATGACTCACAGGCAGAATACATCCGGCTGCCATGATGCGCTTATTGCTCACCACCATGGCTCCATCATGAAGCGGCGAATTCTTGAAGAAAATATTCTCTATCAGCCGCTGGTTAATCTTGGCGTCTATCTCCTCACCCGTATCCATGATGTCCTTCAGTGGAACGCCTCGCTCTATAACGATAAGAGCACCTACGTATTTCTTTGCCATACTCATACACGCCATCACAATCGGCATGATGGTCTCCTTGTTAGCCTCCTTCTGGCTCTCCTTGCTGGAGTGGAAGAAGCGAACCAGCCGGCGCATACCTTTCTGCGAACCGATTTCATAGAGGAATCTACGGATATCCTCCTGGAAGATGACGATGAGGGCGATGACTCCCACGCTCACCAGTTTATCCAGGATAGAACCCAGCAGGCGCATTTCCAGTATCTGACTCACAAAGAGCCAGATTAGCACGAAGAGCATGATGCCCACGAAGATGTTCAGTGAGCGCGATTCCTTCATCAAACGATAAACATAGAACAGCAGCGAGGCTACCAGGAGAATATCGAGAAAATCTTTGATGCCAAATTCTATCATGTACGTCCCTCCTTCATTGCTTCTATTATCTTCACAGCCTCAGCAGCTTCTTTCACATCGTGCACTCTGAGGATGCTGGCGCCCTTCATCAGAGCGATGGTGTCGAGCACGGAAGTTCCATTGAGCGATGTCGTAGCATCTCCACCCAGCAGCTTGTATATCATACTCTTGCGGGAGATGCCTACCAGAACCGGAAGTTCCATCACGTTCAACTTCTCCATCTCATTATAAATCTGATAATTCTGGATGAGATTCTTGCCGAAGCCGAAGCCCGGGTCGAGGATGATGTCCTTGGCTCCCAGGTCGCGCAACTGCTGCACCTCTTTTGCAAAGCCCTTCATCATCGTTTCGAGTGTAGGCTGCACTGACATTAATATATAAGGTACCTTCAGTTCGCCCACCACACGGAACATTTCAGGATATTCCTCCTGTCTCTGCTCCAGCGGTACATTGGTGATGCCTGTAATTCCACCTTCTGATACATCGTTGATGATGTCAGCTCCCCACTCCTCGATACACTTACGCGCCAAGGTAGGGCGATAGGTATCTACGGAGACGGCAGCATCCGGTTGCTCCCTGCGAACGATGTCGAGAGCGAACTTCAGGCGTCTTCCCTCCTCCTCTTCCGATACTTCATCGGCACCGGGACGGGTGGAGAAAGCGCCCACATCAATGATGCTTCCACCTTCTTCTATAATCTGATTAGCTCTCTGAGCTATCTCCATTTCTGTCTGTTTTCTACTGCCAGAGTAGAAACTGTCGGGCGTAACGTTCAGGATGCCCATCACCTGAGGGGTACTCAAATCCATCAAGCGCCCCTTGATATTGATTGTATATTCCATCGGATTATAACTCCTTAAGCCACTTTTTACCTGGCTTTGTGTAAGTCCAGGCAAGAAAGCTTCCACCTATGATTGTTCCAACCACAAAGAAAAACAATAGTCCATTGTAAACTTCCATAACTTAATATTTTAAAATTCGATTAGCAATGCCCGCAAAAATGAAGGTCATTACTATACCAAATATAATTACTACATAATTTTTAACTCCAAACTCTCCTTGCAGAATTGGAGCAATACCACCAACCCCAGTTCCAGTAAACGTTAACTGAGATAAATTAAAGAAATAGCCTGCCAGCTTTTCCTTCCTTACTTTCGTTTTATCTTTTTCATCTCTACTACCCATAAAGAGCCTCACTTTCTAAAGATTCATCGAATATTTCTGCAAAAATAGAAAGAATATTCGAGATTACCATCATTTTTTGGGAAAATTGTTTGTTATGTCCATAATTTAGATTACTTTTGCACCCAAAATAACAGTTATAGACTATGGATATTTCAGAACTCTATCAGATTTACCAAGCGCACCCAGTGATTACCACTGACAGCCGCGACTGCCCAGAGGGCAGCATCTTCCTGGCTTTGAAGGGCGCATCGTTTGATGGCAACAAGTTTGCCGACATGGCTTTGGAGAAAGGCTGTGCCTATGTGATTGTTGATGAAAAAGAGTATGCCAAGGAAGGCGACGAGCGCTACATCCTCGTAGAGGATTGCCTCACCACCTTCAAGGAACTAGCCCGTGAGCATCGCCGCCACTTCGATATTCCTGTAGTAGGAATCACCGGAACCAACGGCAAGACCACCACCAAGGAACTCGTCTCTGCCGTTCTCGGCGAGAAGTTCAACGTGATGTTCACCCAGGGCAACTTCAATAATGATGTAGGCGTACCAAAGACCCTCTTCCGTCTCTCTTCGGAAAATGAGATTGCCGTTGTAGAAATGGGTGCTTCCCATCCTGGTGACATCCGAAAACTCGTGGAATACGTGGAGCCAACCTGCGGTATGATTACCAACGTAGGCCGTGCCCACCTGCAGGGATTCGGCAGTTTCGAAGGCGTGAAGAAGACCAAGGGAGAGCTCTATGATTACCTCGCAGCCAACGATGCCCTCGTCTTCATCAATGCAGACAACGAGCATCTGATACAGATGGCAGAGCAGCGCAACATCAACCGCCTCATCACCTACGGCAAGGATGAAAACTGCGATGTATGGGGAGAAGTCATTTCCTGCGCTCCTTTCCTGAAGTTCCGCTGGCGCACCGAGAGCTTCGACTGGCATGAGGTTCAAACCCATCTCATCGGCTCTTACAATATCGACAACATGCTTGCCGCCATCACCATCGGTCTTCATTTCGATGTGAAGCCTCAGCAGATAGATCATGCCCTGGAGAACTACATCCCAAGCAACAACCGTTCGCAGTTGGAAGAGACGGCGCACAATAAGCTGGTGGTAGATGCCTACAATGCCAACCCATCTAGCATGGCAGCCGCCATCGAGAACTTCCGCGTGATGGATGTGCCTCATAAGATGGCAATTCTCGGACAGATGGGCGAGCTCGGCGAAGTGAGCCACGAGGAGCACCAGAAGGTAGTAGACCAGTTGCAGGCAGCCGGTCTTGAGAATGTATGGCTGGTGGGCGATGAGTTCAAGGATATTCCATGCAGCTACCGCAAGTTCCAGAATGTAGAGGAAGTGAAGGAAGCGCTCAAGGCGAACCTGCCTCACGACCATTACATCCTCATCAAAGGCAGCAACTGTGTGAAGCTCTTCCAGCTTCCGGAGTTGTTATAAACGGTTATTATCGTACAACTAAAAGGTGTGTGGTTGTACGACTATAGGGTGTTGCCACTAGGCTCGGCAGATGTGCTGACTGCAGTCGGCAGACCTGCTGACTAGGCTCAGCAGAGCTGCTGAGCCTAGTGGGAATCTCTTAGAAACAGCCTCCTTGAACCTGATATTCCGACTTCTTGAACCTGAGCAAACGTATTCTTTCACTTGTTCAGTCATATCCTTGTGCTTGTTCAGTCATATCTGTAGGCTTATTCGGATGGCTCATTGAGTTCACTCAAGCACATTGTTTCGCTCACTCAACAGGCCCACAGCCCCATCTACATGAATTCTGCAACAGCTTTTTAAATACAAAAGAATTTAACTGTACCATAAGCATTTACATCATTATGAGTTTTACGTAACGAAGATTTCATAATGCAAAGATACGATGAATATTTGCAAACGGCAAACATTTATCGGAAAAAAGTATCAGACATTCAATAAAAAAGTATCTTAGGATACTTGCTCATGTATCTTAAGATACTTGGCAATGTATCCTAAGATACTTTGCAATATAGCTTCATGTGCCCATGAAGCCTGTTCATCGGTCAACGAAGTAAGTTTCAACATAGGATGAAGCCTACTTGCTGCACATCCCCAGAAAATACTTATGAATCTCCAGACTTTCGTTCAGTTCAGGATGAAAGGCAGTAACCAGCTGGTTACCCTGGCGGGCAGCCACAATCTTGCCATCTACTTCAGCCAGAACCTCAGCATCTCCCCACACCTCTTTAATATAAGGAGCACGGATGAAAGTCATAGGGACATTTCCCTCGATGCCCTTCATCGGAGCCTCGATGTAGAAACTGCCCAACTGGCGACCGTAGGCATTTCTCAAAGCCGTGATGTCCATCGAAGCAATGCGCTGGCTAGGCTCGCCCTCAATCTTCTTGGCAAGAAGAATCAAGCCGGCACAAGTACCATAAACAGGCAAGCCGGCAGCAATCGCCTCCTTCACAGGCTCCATCAATCCCAGTTCATTCAAGAGTTTCGCCTGGGTGGTACTCTCACCGCCCGGAATAATCAAGCCATCCTTTGGCTGGTCCCAATCCTTCAACTGGCGAACCTCGAAACTATCCACGCCCAACTGAGCCAACTTCTGTCTGTGCTCAGCAAAAGCGCCTTGTAAAGCTAATACTGCTATTCTCATAACATACTTATCTAATATAAAAGCCCCTTCTTGTGCAGGAGGGGCTCTTATCCGTTATCTCATTTATTACTTACCTCTTTCAGCCATGAGCAAAGCAATCTCCTGCTCATTGATACCTACCATTGCCTCGCCGAGATCCTCGCTCAACTCAGCCAGCATCTTAGGATCGTTGTAGTTGGTAACAGCCTTCACGATAGCCTGTGCACGCTTAGCAGGGTTACCGCTCTTGAAGATTCCAGAACCTACGAATACACCCTCGGCACCGAGCTGCATCATCAGGGCAGCATCAGCTGGAGTAGCCACACCCCCGGCAGCGAAATTAACCACTGGCAACTTGCCGTTCTCGTGAACATACTTCACCAGCTCGTAAGGAGCCTGCAACTGCTTGGCTGCCTCGTAAAGTTCATCCTCGCTCATAGAAACGAGGCGGCGGATTTCGCTCTGCATCATACGCATGTGGGTAACAGCCTGAACCACATCACCTGTTCCTGGCTCACCCTTGGTACGGATCATGGTAGCACCCTCAGCAATACGGCGGAGCGCCTCGCCCAGATTCTTGGCACCACAAACGAATGGCACGTCGAACTGAGTCTTGTCGATGTGATAAACATTATCTGCTGGAGAGAGCACCTCGCTCTCGTCAATATAGTCGATTTCGATAGCCTGAAGAATCTGAGCCTCAGCGAAGTGACCGATGCGGCACTTAGCCATTACAGGGATAGAAACAGCCTCCTGAATACCCTTAATCATCTTAGGGTCGCTCATACGAGAAACACCACCTGCTGCACGGATATCAGCTGGAATACGTTCCAGCGCCATTACTGCGCATGCACCTGCTGCCTCTGCGATTTTTGCCTGTTCTGGAGTTGTTACGTCCATAATCACACCACCCTTGAGCATCTGAGCCAAGTTGCGATTCAATTCTTGTCTATTTTCTGCCATAATTCTTATATTTTTATTCAATTACGGCTGCAAAGGAAACATTTTTCACTGAAAACAGAAAAAAATGTTCCATTTTCTGCAAACATTGAGTCATTTTGTATAAAGAGAGATTCGCAAATATATAAGAGATATTCCTGAATATATAAAGCAGTACACAGATTGTACTGCTAAGAGAAACCGAGAGGAGTTCACCTTCTGAACTTCTACATTTTTTGTATCTTAGCGAAAAATTTCGTAACGAAAAATTTCGATTATGGAATATAGAAGACCCATTCTTCAGGAAATGGATACTCAAGAACATGATTGAGTAAGATTATATACAGAGAAATCGCCAGCGAAGCCTTTCTACAGCATCGCTGGCGATTCTGCAAGAGAGATTTATCTATGTGTCAACAAAAAAACTCGCTCCAAATTGGACATTGATAGAATATCAAGAAGTTTCAACTCTATATTATTTGATTCTTTTTATTCCATCTCAAACGCATTTTAGTTTCCCAATTCCAACTGATTCTTCACAAGATTATAATATGCCCCTCGCTTGGCGGTTAAAGATTCATGGTTGCCAACCTCAACCACCTTTCCCTGGTCAAGGACCACGATTTGGTCGGCATTCTTCACCGTGCTTAGGCGATGAGCAACTATCACAACTGTCTTACCTTGATAGAACTTATCCAGGTTTTCCACAATATTACGCTCATTGTTGGCATCAAGCGAGTTGGTTGCCTCGTCCAGGAAGATATAGTCTGGGTTCTTATAAACAGCTCTCGCTATCAGGATGCGCTGTTTCTGGCCCTGGCTCAGTCCCACGCCATCACGCCCAATCTTGGTGTTGAACTTCAGCGGCAAGACCATCACATAATCCTTGATGCAAGCTATCTCTGCAGCTCTCATCAAACGTTCCTGATCTATCTCTGCATCATCCACTGCTATGTTGCGCCCGATGCTTTCCGAGAAGATGACGCCCTCCTGCATCACAACTCCACACTGTCGGCGCCACCATTTCCTGTTGAGCTGATTGATATCGGTATCGCCGATGGTGATTTTTCCTTCCAACACCGGGTAGTACCCCAGCATCAATCTGATGAGCGTGGTCTTTCCACTGCCCGATGCTCCCACTATCGCCGTCACCTTACCTTGAGGAATATGAATATCCACCCCGTCTATCGTCTTTCTGAGGGCATGAGGATCATACTTGAACATGATGTTGCTGATATGGATACCATCCTCAGGATGATCAAGATCAGTCAGCAAGCCATCCTTCCCGTTCTCATCATCCATCTGGTGAATCTCATTGATTCGTTCCAGACTGATTTTCACATCCTGAACGGAATAGAAGAAGTTCATGAGTTGCTCCACCGGCGAGTTGAGCTGTCCGATGATATATTGCACGGCGAGCATCATACCCAAGGTCATGTGCCCTTGGATTACCGCCGTTGCAGCAACCACCGTCACAACGATATTCTTCACCTCATTGATAAAAATACTTCCTGCCTCCTGGGTCTGCTGTAGTTTTAGAGATTTCTGCTGCACTCTGAAAAGATTCACCTGAGTTTCCTCCCACTCCTTTCGCTTGCGCTGCTCACAATCCTGCAACTTGATTTCCTGCATCGAAGTGATGAACTCGTATGTCCTGTTGTTATTGATGGCCTGCTGCTCGAAGAGTTCATAATCGAGCACCTTTCTTCGACGCAGGAAGAGAGCCATCCATCCGCCATACAGTATGCTGCCAAGCAAGAAGATGGCAAACACCACCTTATTATATATAAAGAGCACCACCGAAAATACCACGAAGGTAAGCATGGCAAAGGTGATGTTGAGCGTCTGCTGGGTGAGGAAGTTGTTCACACGGCTATGATCGTTCATCCTCTGCATCAAGTCGCCCATCAGTTTGGTGTCGAAGAACGACATCGGCAGTTTCAGCAGTTTGATGAAGAAATCGCTCACCAGGGAGATGTTGATCCGCATGGAGATGCGGAGCAGGAACCATCGGCGAGCGAAGTCTATCGCAGTTCGGCTGACGGTGAGCATCAACTGACCTAAGAGTATGAGCCAGATGAATCCAATGTCTTGGTTCTTGATACCGACATCCACGATGGATTGGGTAAGGAACGGCAACACCAGCTGCAGGGCGCTGCCCGCAAGCAGTCCCGAGACAATCCAGGAGAATGCCTTGCGGTATTTCTTGAAATATCTGAAAAGGAACTTGAAGGAACGCTTCTCCTTCTGTCTATCTTCTCCTTCTATCTGATAGGTGAAGAAGGCAGGAGTGGTCTCGAAGAACATGGCGATACCCTTGTCCTCGTCATTAGAGCGAGTGCTTATCCAATGCCGTCTGAATTCTTCAAGATTATAAGTTGTCTTACCCTTGCCAGGGTCTGCGATATAGAACTTCTTGCCCTTTTTCACCTTATATAATACCACAAAATGGTTTTGGTTCCAATGAAGGATGCAAGGTAGTGGAGTCTCGCTCAGTTCCTCTATTGTAGCCCTAGCCGAAACCGTTTGGAATCCCAATATTCTTGCAGCCTCGTTGATGCCCAGCATGGAAACACCTTCCGTTGTTGCAAAACAAATCTTCGACAGAGAGTTCAACGAGTACTCCCTGCCGAAATATCTACAAATCATCTGCAAGCAGGTGATACCGCATTGCATGCTGTCATACTGATGTTCTATCTTTATATGTGCCATTACTAAAAATGAAAGAATATAGACATTAATATTGTTCTACCTCGCAACTGATACTCCTTGCCCGTACGTGTCAACCCAGAATAAATAGTATAACCGTAGGTGCGCTGATTGAAAAGATTAAGCGCTGTCAGGCTCAACTCCATACCATTCTTAAAGCCATAACTGGTGGACGCATCGGCAAGAGTAAGATTCTTGTGCTGATGATCTGCTATCTGATTGCGATAATGCTCTCCATGCAACTTGATGAACCATGACTTCAATGGCTGGAAGTTGAAAGTGAGATTCTGGGCAAGATTGGTAGAGGAAGAATCGAAACCCAAATTCTTCAATACCATCTTATCCTTATCCCAGTTCAGCTCATAGGTGAAATTGAACCAATCCACAGGACGACCACTCCATTTTGCCGACAACATATAGTTATCAGATGAATAGGCTGAAGGAGAATCGTTCTGACGCAGGAAACCATCAAACCTCAGATAATCAAAACCTACGCTAACGAGTCCATGCATGAATCCCAATCCCTTACTTACCTTTCCACCAGCCATCAGGTTTTCAGAACTGCTGCTGTTGGAGAAATAGGAGTTGATGATATAATCACCCACAAAATTACGAGCCACCGTAAGATGACTGTCAGACCAGCTCTTGCGGATGTAGGCATTGGCAAAGACGGTGGCAAGAGGACGCTTATAGCTGATGTTGAAGGAAATATGCTTGCTCTTGTCGGCGGTATAATCCACGAAACCCGTATAAAGATTACGGTAATCACGCATCAGCAGACCCTGATAGAAATTCTGTTCATCCACTTCCCGCTGAGCGATTCCACCGGAAAGCGTAGCCTGCAAACGGGCTGTAAGGAAATAGCTCACGCTGAGTTGAGGAGCAACCAGTGTCTTGCTGGCATTCTCTTTCGCTCCCATCAACTTATCATTATAATAATAAGGTGTAAAGGTGATGGGCATCTGGAAACGGATATGCCAGCCACCCTGATTATACTCTGCCTCCGGCGATGCATAGGCACGGAAGAAGGTCATGCCTATCTGATTGCGCATATTTCCCAGGGAATCGGGTACTCCCTCCAGATGACTCTTCATCGTTCTGCTCAATACCTGCAAGCCAACCTTCATCATCACAGTAAAAGGCTTGAGGAAAAAGCCGAGCGAAGTATTGGTATGACTGAAGAATGCTGCCGAACGAACACTTTGATAAGCCGTTTGCTGCGAATTATCAACAGACAGAGAGTGCGGATTCACCATATAAGCATTATACGTGTTGAAGGTATAGGTTCGCTTACTACTCCGATGCAACAGTTCCAGCTTGTCTGATACTTTATATTTCGGCATATTGACCTGCTGATGATTAGGATAAGAGCCGGCAATATCCATCATGACATCATTCCAGGCCAGGTCGGCGGAAAGCTGATTGGCAACATACGCCTTTTCGCCATTCGAAGTCAGCGTAAAGTCGGCAACCAATCTGTTCTGCTTCTGCTTAGCCTGTTCATCCTCTACATCATAAATGGTTGAATCATTCAGGAAATACTGGGTATTACTGAATGAAGAAGAAAGAAGACGGTCGTGGGTATAGACAATCTGAGAAGACAAATCTGTATTTTTGCCTAATACCCAGAGATTATTGATTGTGAAAACATGAGTCTGGTTCTTACGCACACGGCTGTCTGAAATATCCGTCAGCTGGTCGGGAGAAACATTTACGTAATCCTTCAAAGTATAAGAATTTCCCATCACTCCAGTGCCATCATCAGAAAAAAGGAGATTGCCCTCACCGGTTACATCCGTACCTATATTATTACTCTTGAAGGTATTGAGCGACTGGGCTTTCTTGGCAAAGCGCATCAACGACATCTCGCCTTCCCAGACATTCAGCTTACCAAACTTCTCCCCTTTCTTCTGCTCCATACCGCCACCTGCCTTCAACGTTCCTACCAGACGGCTCTTGGCAGATTCCTTCAGTTTGATGTTGATGGCAGGGTCTTGCGAAAACGACATATCTTCCAAAGCCTTGATAGGTTGATGATTGGTCATCACCTCTACCGAACCGACATCCTTCTGATGGATATTGTTGGTGGCGATGGAATAGCGGCCGCCGAGCATATCATGTCCTTCGATATAAAACTTATTGATAGCCTTTCCGTTATATTTGATTTCTCCCTTGTCCGACACCTCCATTCCCGGCATCTTCTTCAAGACATCAGCCAGACTCTTGTCGTTGGCATCGGCAAAGCTTGCCACATTGTAGGAGATGGTATCGCCCCGCTGTCGGATACTTGGAGCCTTCACCACAACATCCTTCAGCTTTGTTGCCTGCTCCGTCAGGAGTACATCATACTGGATAGTATCCTTTGATAAGGGGATAACTTTCGTAGCATATCCCATCATCGAGAAATGCAGCACGTTGTTTCCTTCAGGCATAGCATTAAGATTTATCTTATAACTTCCATCCTCTTGTGTCTTGGAAAATTTCAAAATCCGATTACCTCCCTTTGGTCGGATAGTAACCATCACTCCCTGCAATCCCTTACCAGTATAGGCATCCTCAACTTTACCCGACAAAGTAACTTGCTGGGCATAAGTTAAGGTGTTTGCACAAATCAAACATATTAATACTATCAACTGTCTCATACTTTTTTTTCTTGAGAATAAATCATACATAAGTCGAGTAACACATAAGGCAAATCGGCTAGAGAATAGCAAGAAGGAAAAATTCGGTTGTTTATCCATACTATAGGCACCTGCCTTTCATCTGCCATGGCATCTAGCTGATTGTTAAATCTTTCCAAGATTGCCTCTATGTCTTTTGATGTCATTTCAATCTTTGTCTGCAAATCTTTTATTGATTTCTTCTTATACCAATATTTTAGAACCGCAAGTTTTCTATTCGTGTTCTCCCCACTAGCCAAATACTGATATAGATAGAGTTGAGGTAAATTTACTTCATTAACAAAAGTGGCTTTCACCCCATCAAAGTAGATTTGCCAATTAATGTAATCTGGATATTTACGAAGCAACTCTATCATTTCAAAGGCAACCTTTTTACAGGTCTTACACCAAGGACTCATATAAGTCGTAATAGTCAATGGTGCTTCTGAGTCGCCAAGCATTATTGAATCTTCATTTGCCAGAAGCGTTGTTTTTGCCATAAAGGAATATCCCAAAACACTCTGCATTCGTTTTATTCGCAGTTCATTTATTCTCGTTGAGAAAGCTCGTTGCTTTGCACCTGCATAATATTCACACATATAAAGAAGACCACTACTAGCCAAGACAACCATAAGGAAATACAATCCTACATCTAGAGAGAAAGAAGTCGGAATACCTTTGACAGGAAAAGCCAATATACTATTAACAACAAGAATCCCCATTATCCCCAAACATAAGAGACAGAAACGTTTAGCAAATAGTTGATATGATATTGACACGACAGCTAACAGCAATAGTCCCATCGAGGTTATTGCCAACCAATCATATATTGCTGATGGATTAGGACTACTAACTGCCAGCACAGTAGCCAAAGTACAAGAAAAGAAATAAATAAACCCCATTCGTCCCAAATTGACCTTACGAAACAGCACACCCCAGCGTCCCAAGTCCAATTTCTGACAGTCAAGCCTAGTATTGGCTATGCAAAAATGTTCAAAAATATTATAGTAAGGAGATGAAGACTGCATTATTACCCCAAAGCAGAGTATGCCTCCCATCACATCCAATAAACAATTGACACTTGCCAACGTTGACAAATGTGGACTGATTAAAAACAATACCACTATACAAAGTAATAAAGAAGAGTGTATAAATGTTTTAAGTCGTTCCTTTTCTTGATTTCTTTCTTTGATATTTTCAATAGCGACAACTATTCCCGTCCATTCTTTCTTAAAATCACTTGCAGAGACTACTCTCTTAAGCCTTCCCTCATAATAAATAGCATCAGTTTCTGTTATTTCTTTCACAAAGACAAACGAATCTTTACCATCATGGCTCAATTGTCCCAAGAAAGGTTTCCCCCATTTTATAGTAGAGGCATAGTCTGCCCGAAAAACACTAGCCTTAGCCCCCAAACAAGTATAAGTCTGAACGATGGATAGTGCAGTAATATCCATTGGAGAAGACAACAAACATAATTGCAACTCCTCCATACGAAAATGTACAGAAGCAGTCTTAAGATGTTTAGAAAGAATTTCCACCAAATAGGTTAAATCCGTTTTTCTCATAATGCAACTCTTATTCTCTTTCTATTAAATCATATTTTAGAGCTTCATCCACGCTACCTAGAGAGATACCTGTAGAAGCCTCATTTATACTATTTTGATTCCTCAAATATCTATACTTTGATAACAAGAAGTCTTTTCTATCTGTTTTCTGAAAATGTTTAAAATCTTTATCTAATATACCAAAAGTGATTGGTGTTGCACTAACCTGTTGCATTCCATTAATACAAAAGTAGTATTGCTTTCCTCTATCATATACTTCCATGATTAACCCAGGGAGACCACAGAATTTCAAAGGTCCATCACTTACAGGAACATCCAAGGCAAACCAAGCTGTCCATTTTCTTCCTCTGAAACTACAAGTAGCCTTTTGACATTCATGTCCAAGAACAACTTTCATGCTGTCACTTTCTATATTCCACTCCTGTGAGTTTAAAGCGTCTTCATAAAGGTAATATTGTCCCAGCAAGAAGTCGGTAACAGTTATCTTTCCTTGCGGATAATTCTTGTAGATGGTTGCTGACATTCGGCGGTGTGGTATGGCATTGTGTAATTGCTTTCCTTTCAATCCTTTCCCAACAGCTTCTGTCAAGAAGCTATCCCATTGTTTATCACCATTAGGAGCTGCCATTAAAGAATCACACTGATATGTATAATAGCTATAGCATTTAGAGCACTCAGCTCCGATTTGCAGATAGAGCAAGTCTTCCTTACGCAGTTGTTCTCCAGGCAGCGTATCCGTAAGATATTCATAAACATAGCTACACAGCATATTAGCCGTATCTATCTTCTTATTTTGGGCAAAGCCAATAAGATAAAAAGTTAAAAATAGAAATATGAAACTCTTTCTCTTCATAATTCCTTAATATAGGTTGCAGTCTATGCTCCCTATAAAGCATAGGCTGCAACATTTGACATTACATACAATTTCTATGATAAGCCTCAACTGCATTATCAAAGTTCTTGTCATCCATTTCACACTCGCGCATCATCTTCTTGAGCTGAGCGCAATACTCCTCACGTGAGATGCCACCAGCAATAGCCTGCATCTCAAACAAATTCATTTTCTCCATAACCTTTATATTAATTCAAATATTTTAATTACATACAGTTCTTTCTATATATATTAATAACTGCTTCAAGAGTCCCTTGCTCTATATCACTATTCAATATCAACTTTTTTAGTTTTGTACATAATTCCTCATCATTCTTGCTAATACCACCAGCAATAGCCTGCATCTCAAACAAATTCATTTTCTCCATAACTTTTTCTTTTTAAAAATAAAATTCTATTCTCTTTCTATTAAGTCATAATTACGTTGAGAGTCTGACGAGTCCAGCAATATTCCTGTCATCGCCTCATTTATGCTATTTGAATTACGAAAGTAATTATATTCTAACTTTAGGAAAGATTTTCTATCTATTTTTATCCGCTTTCTATTGAAAACATCAAAAACAATAGGGGTGTCAGCTACTTTCTGTAATCCTTTTATACAAAAATATTGCTGTCTTCCTTCATCATATACTTCCATTATCAACCCAGGGAGACCACAAAACTTCCAAGGACCATCACTAATTGGAACATCCAATGCAAACCATGCCGTCCAAGAACGACCACGGAATTTACAAGTTGCCTTCTGACAGTTGTAGCCTAAAATATTTTTAATGCTATCTCCGTCTATACCCCAATTCTGTATACCTAAGCTATCATCATATACATAATATTGAGACATGAGACAATCGGTCACAGTTATCATATTATCATGAGGATATTTTTTATAAATACATGTGGTCATTCGGCTATGTGGAAAAGAATTGGTCATATACCCTTCTCGCTTAATCGCTTCTTTAAACAATGCACGAAACTTTGCTTTGCCATCCACTGTAGATTTTAAAGAATCCGACTGATACGTATAATAGCTGTAGCATTTTGAGATATTTTTCCCGATAGCCAAAAAAAGCAAATCTTCTTCTTTCTCATCATTCTTTATCGTATCTTTCGAATAACAATAATAATATGAGCACAAAAATTGCCCATGATCTATAACCTCATTCTTAGCATGCAACAAAAGTGCATAAAAGAATAATACCGATATACTTATTAAAATCCTCATAATAACCGTATTTTTACAATGAACAGCCTCAATACCCCCTAAAAGATATTGAGACTATTACATAGATTTTTACTTAGCAATTCTGCGCAAATGATTTTGCAGCAGCTCTCTTTTCACTTTTAGTGAACTTACCCCAATTATCTGACATAATTGCATCAAGCTCTGCGCAATACTCCTCACGTGAGATACCACCAGCAATGGCTTGCATCTCAAACAAATTCATTTTCTCCATAATTTTTAAAATTAAGAGTTTATACCATGTTAACTATCTTGAAAGACTATCGTGCTTCTTAGAAGGTACGCCTTTGAACAGTGAGGTCTGCAAATAATATCGTCGACTTTATTATTTTTCTTATTTTAATGACTATTCCCAAATGATGTCATCACCATCAGGTTCTTCGTCACTTGGATTATAATGCCAATAACCTGCCGAATCTTGCCACCAGTATCCACCGCCGAGAACTTGGCTTAAATCTAAATTTTTCAATATATCCATACTATATACCAATTAAATTGATTAAACTTTCTGGCTGCAAAATTATCTCAAATTGCTCAAACCACCAAACTTTTTACATCAAATTTCACATCATTTTTACCCCCCCCCCCCGATTATGATATAAAAATGATGTAAGAATGTACGCTCTTTTAGAAAAAAAAACGTACCTTTGCATATTAAAAGTGTAACTACAAAAGTATAACGCATGAAAAAGTATTATTATATAACAATTTTAGCAATTATGATTATCACATTGTTGCAAGGATATAACATTTCCCTGCAACACAAAAATTATATCTTCAACGAAACAGATAAGATAAATTCTGAACTAAAAGTTACCGTTGATGAAGAATATGCTATCCGAGCATATCAAAATTACACCCAGTATAAAGATGGAAAACAACGACTTTACTATAAAGATATGTCCGAAGAAGACTTTCTGAAAGCTAAACCTAAAAAGGAAGATATCATCAATATTAACGAGATAAACATTCAAGAATTAAGAGACAAAGGTATTGTAGAAACAGAAGCAGAAGCTATGGGATTATTGACAAAAGACAGGCTCACCGCCAAAGGCAATCCCATTAATCTCAAGAAACTCTCTCAAATATTCAAGAAGAATCTAAATGAGGATTTCTCTTATACCTTATTGATATTAGATGAGAACAAAAAGGTCATTAAGAGTTATGGGCAAACAAAGGACATTGAGACTTGGCAGGCTAGCAAGCCTATCGCCATCGGACTCAAACCTATCCGTTTCGTACAGGCAAAGGTGGATATAACTCCATCTTCTTTCATCAGAAATTCTATAGAGACTCTAATCTCTACCATACTGCTAGCTCTTATCATCGTCTTCTGCGTAGGATACCAGATGACTGCCATCAGATACAAGGAAGACCTTCTGAGGAATCGTGAGGTAAGCCTTCATGGAACTGTACACGACTTGAAAGCACCATTGGCAAGCATCTTGCTAAAGTTGGGATTCATCAAAGACAGTATCAAGGATGCTGACTTGCAAGAGATGATTGATTCTTCTGAAAGACAAATCAAGAATCTTGCCAATACCATCAAGACGATACTGATTACCTCTAAGGCTAGTGAAAGCAAGTTGGTTATCAACAAAGAACAAATTGACATCATCGAGCTGACGAAACAAGCACAAGAACAAATAGATATCAACTATGCCAGCAAACCACATGCCATCGGCATCCACGACCATCGTGAAGAGAATGCACTGGTGTATGCAGATAAGTATCTGATAGAAAATGTGATGCACAATCTGATGGAGAATGCCGTTAAATATTCAGACAAGGAGGCAAATGTTGAAGTCAACATCAAACAGGATGAACATTTCACCATCATCAGCGTGTCTGACCACGGCGTAGGCATCGACAAAAAATATCAGAAGAAGATATTCGAGCAGTTCTATCGCATACCAGCCACACACCATAAGAGCGGATATGGCATAGGCCTTGCTATGGTAAAATATGCCGTCAAGGCACATGGCGGAACCATCAAGGTGGTGAGCGAACTCGGCAAGGGCAGCACCTTTACATTTACATTGCCGCTCAACGAAAAGCAATAAATCGTAATGGGCAAGGAACAAGATAAAACATTATAAAATAAGAAATATGGAAAAGATAAAAGTACTATTGGTCGATGATGACCTGGATTTCGGCAACACAGCAGTCTTGCTACTTAAAAAAGCAGGCTATGAGGTCTATTTTCAAAACACGCTGTTTGGAGTAGAAAGCCTTATCATGAAGCTGTCTCCCAACCTCATCATCCTCGATGTGATGATAGGAGAAGAGAACAGTCTGGAAAGAATCAACGACATCCGTCTTGCCGCAGAAGATATCCCTATCATGTGTGTATCTTCGTTACATGATCCAGAACTCAAAACCGAGGCTGCCAATAATGGTGCTATGATTTACATCGAGAAGCCTTTCGACAGCCGTGAGTTCCTGGGATGGGTAAACCGCTATGCCAAGCCTAAAGACTTCAGCAATTCCCGTATGATAAACATGGGTGCCTACACCGTAGATACAGAGAGCCATGTGCTCAGCTTCCGTGGCTGCAGCGAGAAGACGCTGGGCAATACCGAGTTTGCTACACTCAAGCTATTATGGATCAATAAGGGCGAAGTCGTGCCACGCCAAGACCTCAAGGATACAGTTTGGAGAGGTGTACACTGTAGCGAAGAAAGTCTGAATAATGTGATGTACAACTTGCGACGATATTTCGCCAAGGATGCCTCCATCCACCTGGAAACATTGCGCGGCGAAGGATTCAAGATGTGGATGGATGACTAGTTTTATGGTTCCTAAGTCTATGAGTTCCGTGGTGGAAAACATAGAGTTAAAAAGCAAAGAAAAAAACAACACGGACAAATTCAATTTGTCCGTGTTTCTAATTTAACTTAATTATTTTAATCTTTTGGTCAAAAGCCACCTGTTTTCAACCTTTCTGTCTGAAAGCAGAAGGCGTTACCCCTCTCATCTTCTTGAAGAACTTGGTGAGATGAGCCTGGGATGAGAAGCCGAAAGTGTTGGCTATCTCCTGCACCGTATGCGTGGTGGTAGAGAGTTCGCGCTCTATCTCCTTCACGATGTATTCATCGATAATCGCCTTCGGCGTCTTGCCGGAGATGCGGCGGGTAACCTGAGCCAGATAACGGCCACTCACATTCAACTGGTCGGCATAAAAATGAACATCGCTATAGGTGCGGCAGAAGTTATTGACCTGCGAGATAAACTGGTTGTAAAGCTCGGAACTCCTGCCCTGCAGATTGCTCTGGCGCACGAGTTCTACATTGATGAAATCCTGCGCCTTCGCCAGTGCCTCCCCCATCTTCTTGCCCTGATTCAGATAAACGGCAAGAGCTGAAGAAAAACGGTTGATGAGACCATGCGAATTGGCATTGTCGAGGCGATAGATCCGGAGTCCCTGCTTCTCGGCAAGGCTCAGCAGTTTGGAGTTCTGAAGAATGATGTCGCTCTCCTTCTTGCGTGCCACGACGACAGAACAGAGCGGCAGCAGACGGTATTTGATCTGGCTCACCACATCTTCCGTCATCAGCGCATCGCCCTGGCTCGACCAGATGGCAGGGGCATAGATGATATGGGCAGGACGGTATTTGGTCAGCGCATCGATGACCACATTCAGCGTTTCCACCCTGCGTATCATACCAATCTTCACAATATCAGGCTGCATATCGTTCATGATAGCCTCAATCTGCCCCGAAACAATCTCGGCAGGAATATCGAAGAACTCCTGAATACCGAGCGTATTCTGCACAGTGATGCTGGTTATTGCCGAAACAGCATAACCGCCCAACTCGGCAATCGTCCTGATGTCCGCCTGCACACCAGAGCCTCCGGTGCTGTCTGAACCTGTAATCGTTAATATCATATCCTTAAACTTTGAACCCGATGATAAGTTTGAGGGCAAAGATACAAAAAAAGAGCGAATAATCCGCAGAATTTGCAGATAATTCGCTCTTTTTTTTATTCTTCAGTGAGATCTTTACATTCCTTGAGTATCTCGGCAGGTACCTCATCGCAACGCTTGTAGCGGCTGATGTCGGTAACATCGTCCTTGGCGGTCCATATCATGGAACCCGATGCCAGGAGACGGGTTACGAGATAACTCTGGTTCCAGTCGCCCTTACCGTTATCATAGCTTCCGCTGATGATGTAACCCTGGTATGGATCGTTCTCGATAGCGAACGAACCGGTGATATGGCGACCATACATACTGTCAAACTTCTGATACATCTCGAAAGTCTGGTCCTTGCGGTTGAAAACGATGTAGCAGTATGTGCCCTCAGCAAGAGGTTCACCATTCCACTCAGCCAACTCCCATGTGCCATGAAGATTGGCAGGTGTAACTTCCAGAGAACGCTCCTCCGGTTCCTCATCATCGCTGCTGCAGGCTGCAAAGCCGCAGGCAAACAAAGCAATCACCAGGAGGGTGAAGAGTTTTTTCAAATATTTCATTGTCTTGGTATTTTTTTCTTTTTTACTTTTTTCCTTTTTTACCTTTTTACCTTTACAACGACCTGTATCGTTCTGTCAGACGGACGGGCATCCAAGCCCTCCAGAATAACAGGGAAGGTGAAGGATTCGGGCATCGTAGCCGGAATCTTATCGGCTATGATGGTGATGACGAGGTCAGCCTCATCACCCGGTTCTATCACCTCAGGTTCTGTCGTAAGACGGGCATAAGGAGGAAGAAGGAGGCTGGATATACGGAGCGGCTTGTCACCGCTGTTTCCGCAGAGGATACGTGCCGCAGGCTCTGTGCCCGGCTTTACCTCTGTGATACTTGCCTTCGCCTGTTTCAGTCTGAGTGCGCCCATCTTGTGCGGATAGCGCGCCCACTGGTCAGCACCCGGCAGCACCTTTCCCGTTAAGGCAAGCTTAACGGCAGGCTGTCCCTCTACCTCTTTCAGATAGAGATAAGCACCCGTATTGATGGTGCCCGGATAGCGGTTAGGCGTGAAGGTGATCTGCACCTGACAGGTATCGCCAGGCTTCATCACATCGCCCTTGACATAAGAACTGGTACATCCACAGGTGGTTCTCACCTGTGTGATGTGCAGTATCTTCTTGCTCACATTCTTACCTGTGAAGTTGAAGGTGCGAGGCGCATCGTCCTCGGTCATCGTACCTGCATCGATAAGCGGATGCTCAAACTTCAGCAGTTCCTCCTGCGCATTCACCGTAACAGGCAAAGCCAGGAAGAAAAACGATAGGAAAGCAAATATCTTCATATTACATCCAATTACATCCAACCATTGTTGCCGGCACTCTTTCTTACGGTCACAACTACGGTCTGGCTAGGGCCTTCGGCAGGTGTTACGGTGAGCGATGTGCTTCCGACAGCGAGTCCCTTCACGGTGAGCGTCTTGCCATCTACTGAAGCAGAAGCTACACTGCCATTCGCTACAGAGCAAGAGAATCCCTCTGTCTGACCTGCGAAATATGCAGCGAGGTTGAGAGAAACAGTCTTCTCGATGCCCACATACACGTTAGGCAACTTCATATCAGAACTGAGTTTCTTGTTCTTGATGTTATTCAAGAGCTGAACTGCATCAATCAGACCAGCACCCATCTTGCCGATGTACTTAGAGAGCTGTACAATCTCTGGCGAAGCACCTACGGTAGTATGGTTCATGTAGTAGGTTTTGGTTGCACCATTCTGATAATGACTATCCAATTCCTTTACAGACTTCTTCATCAGGGCTACGAAATCGGCAGCACGATAGTGACGGTTCGTCTTGGCAGCATAAGCGAGACCCAAGGCAGCCACACCCGAAACGTGAGGACAAGCCATAGAGGTTCCCTCCATGTAGCCGTAAGCAGGCTGACCGTTCTTGATCATCGTAGAGAGCACAGCACCTTTCTGCTCGGTTGTCTCTGCCCAGTATTCATCTTCCTGCTCGCCAATCTTGCTGTAATATTCCAAGTCGCCACCAGGAGCGCTCAGGGTTACGAGCGAACCGTAATCAGTGTAGCAGGCTGGAGTATAGTCGGCAGCTAATGAAGATACGCTGACGCACTTAGAGTAAGCACCTGGGAAAGCAGGATTGCCAGCATACTCGTTACCGGCTGCGAAGACTGGAATACCGCCGTCGATGACACCATTAGGCGAACCGGCATTGTTGATGAAGTAATCCAGAGCTTCCTTCTCCAGCGGATAGGTCTCAGCCCATTCCTTCTCGGTAGCAGGACCCGGAGTATAACCGTTGATGATGCTAGACTCTGAAGAGTTGTAACCCCAACTGCACTGCAGGATGACAGCACCATTATCGGCAGCATACTTGATGGCTCTCGCCTCGCCTGCCAAGGTTACACTGTTCTGGCCGGAGAATACCTGACAGGACATAATCTTCACACCAGAATTAGGAGTACCGTCACCACCAGCTATACCACAAACACCTCTATCATTATTATTTACGGCTGCAATAGTACCAGCTACGTGAGTACCATGACCGGTGTCATTCGCATCAGTCCAGGTAATATCGCCGCTCTCTGTTACGAAGTTGTAGCCATGAAGGTCGCCCTCATAACCGTTTCCGTCGCCGTCAGTCTGGGCACCCTGAACACTTTCGCCCGGGTTGCACCACATGTTGGCTGCCAGATCAGGGTGCGTATACATCACGCCCTCATCGAGAATAGCCACGATGATAGAAGGATCACCTTTACAGGTCTTCCATGCCTCAAGTGCATTCACGTCACATCCTGCCTTAGCACCCACGTGATTATTGTTGAGGTTCTCAAAGTCATAGTGGCCCTCACCCAGGTTACGGTAGTGCCACTGGCTGGCAAAGCCTGGGTCATTAGGCTCACCATTGGCTGCTGAGCGGGTAGACTTCTGCTGAAGTGCCTTATCGCTGAGATAGATGCGCTTGCTGTCTGTCTTGTAAGCACGCTTGATGCGACCGTTGGTCTGAACCTTTGAGATTTCGCCCAACTGCTTCAGGCGCTCGGCAGCCGCCTTCAGGTCGGTTCCCTTATTAAACTTCACCGTATACCAGAGGTGGAGTCCCGCCTCGCGGGTTCTTGCCTCAGTATTTGCATCAACCGGGAACACACGCTCGAAGCTGTAGCTTCCCAGGATGTCGAGCACCTCGTCGGTAGAAGGAATACCCGAACGGGTAGCCTTTCCGGCGCGGGTCTTGCTCAGTTGTGCCTGGTCGAGGATATCGCTCATTTCCGGACTGAACTTAATCAGCAGTTCACCCGCCTCAGCATCTGCAGGGATGGTGATTTCTGAATTGCCGTCAGAAGAGCCGATGGTTGACAGGCTGTCAGAACAGCCCGTCAATGCCAATGCGACCATTGCTATATAGAAAAACTTTTTCTTCATTGTTTGCTTCTATATTGTTTTTATGTTTATCTTACTTTTTCTTAGTTCTCCTGTACTTAGCCATCAGCGCAGCTTCATTAATATCGCCTGCTGCCACGTATGTGCGGTAGTAGAGCGGATAAGCTACACCCGGAACCTCCCAGTTGCTGCCTGGGTCGCTGGTTCCGTAATAGTAGTCGTAGCTGTAGCTGTCGTCTGTCATATTAGAGAAACCAACGGCAGCGCCATCGCTATTCTTACCCTTAGGCTGCTGGTTGAACACCATCGTTGGTGCATTCCATTCTACCAGGTGTGGATGGAAGAGAATCCAGTTTGGCACCTTTCCTGTAAAGAAGTTCAGGTTGAGTGACAACTGACGGCAGTTTGGCAATACACGTGGCACCTGAAGAGGATAAACATCCGCACTAACTACAGAACCATCCTTGTGTTTGCAGGTTACAGGATTATCCCAGCCTGAGAGCAACCACTTGCAGGTATCGCCTACCAGCTTGTCGAGATAATCTTCCTTGTTGGTAGAGAAGTCAGACTTGGTGTATCGGGTAGCCTTGCCGGCAGCCTCCAGTGCCTCAGTCATCTCTTCATCGGTAGGAAGTTCACCCTCCAGGAAGCAGTAAGACAACTCCAGTGTATTCAACTTATCCCATGTCAGGAGCTTGAGAAGCGCCTGGCGGTCTGGGGTTCCGGCATTTACCTTACCATACAGTCCGATAGGATAGTTATTATAAACATAGACGCCTGATGCATTCTTTTCGCCCAGCGAAGCGATGTCGAAGAGAACATCCGTACGGCGCTGTGCGTAGAGAATGAGATTACGCAACTTAGGGAAGTTCTTCTCGTTGACGATATCGGTGATATCTGACAACTTGTTGAAGTTGTTACTTACCAGGTTGAGCGATTCAAGACTCTTGCCCAGATTAATAAAGTTAGCAGGCAACTGAGTCAGACCGTAAGCCTGAACGGTAAGATTCTTCAGATACTTCAGCGAGCAGATTTCATCACCGAGGTTCACCTCACGAATCTGGTTGTTCTCGTTGGAAGTAACAGAGAATGACTCCAGGAACTTGAGGTTGCCCACTTCCTTAGGAAGAGTTTCGCCACTCTTGAGGTTGAACATGCTGAACTTGACAGAACGTACACGTCCTAAAGCCTCAGGATGTTTTTTCACTAAATCATCAGTAGCTTCCCAGAGCGTTACGCCGCTCCAGTTGCGCATGTTATCGCTGGAATCGAAGGTAGCAATGCTACCCAGTTTCTGGTTGATCATGATGACAGAGAGAGAGTCACCGGCACGGTTGTCCTCAATCTTTGGTGCTGCCTTCTGACGAACGGTCAGGATAACATCATCTGTAGGATTGCCATCTGCATCTACCAGCTGGTCTTCAGCCTTGATTGGCACGAGATGAACCTTAGCCACACGAACGGCAGGAACCACGTTCATCGCCCAGCGGAACTTGAAGTTCACGGTGCGAGGACGGTACTTTCTGTCCAGCACGATACCCAGGTTAGTACCTGTCAGCTTATCTTCATCCTTACTGTTCAGGAGCCAGCCCTCACGCTCGCTCTCGTTCTCTGCCTTCTCGGCATCGGTCAGATCACCCTCAAAAGAATACTCTATCTTACCAATCTTGCATTCCACGTTGGCAGAAATCAGACTCTCGAAAGCACGGTTATCGTAAGAATCGGAGTTTTCGATTTCTACAACAGAATCCTTCAGGAAGATCTGCTTGCCATAACCGAACTGGGTGATGGTAAGCTTGCGACTCTGTCCGTTGGCACCCTGGAAACTGAGTTCTGTGCTGCGGAGCGTGTTGGAAAGAGTAGAATCCACCTTGATGGTACCCTCAACAGAACCCACGCCGTTGGCAGGCGAAAGCGTCAGCCAAGGCTCAGAGGTATTAGCTACCCAGTCCTGTGAGGCAGCGATGGCAATCTGCTCTGTTCCACCCTGAGGGCCTATGGCTATCTCCTTTTTATCGAGCGCCAGTCCTCCTGGGATATCGACATCATCCTTATCGCTGCAGGCTGTGAAAAGCCCGGCAGCGAGAACGATACCTAATGTCAGTTTATTCATATATTTCATATTACTACTTTCTTATAGGGTTTAATTTTCGAGATCCAAAGCATCGCAACCGCGGATGTCCTGATTCTTGTTGTAGAACAGCATATACATACCTGCCTTGATGTATGCGCAGACGCTCGTTACATCGATAGAGATGTTAGGGTTGTCTGCGATATTCAGGATATAAAGGTGAGAGGTCAGTGTCTCTTCTACCTTACGGATATCGTTGGAACCAATCTGGAACTGGATCAGGCTCGGACAGGTTGTGATTCCTGTAGGCCATGTACGCAGGCAACGCTGGTCGGTCTTCTCATCACGCTGGTGGTTGATGGCAAAGGCACGGAGCACGGCACTGTTCAATGGCTGGGTTGGCACCTCGGTGAAGCAGTTGTAGCTCAAGTCCATATTGGTAATGTATGGCAATGTGGTTGAGCGGAAGTCATCAGAGAGGGATGTCAACTTGTTGAATCGGAAGTCGATAACCTGCAGCAGATAAGCCTTCTTGCCCTTGATGGAACCCTTAGGGATGGTGCGCATCTGGTTGCCGCTCAAATCGATGGTTGTGATTGGCGAACCGGCAGTAAACAGCTCTGAAGGGAACTTCTCTATCTTATTGTTTGACAGACTGACAGAAGCTGCATTAATACCCTTGTAGGTACCATGACTATTATCTACACCTGTAATCTCGTTGTAAGAGAAGTCTACAGAACCCATCTCGCGAACAGAACTTGCATCGAAGATATTCGGAATCTTCTTCAACTTGTTATGAGCGAAAGTCAGACTTTCCACATCATCTGTAAAGGCACAGAGATTAGCAGGAATCTCTTCAATCTGGTTGTTGTTCAGATAGAGAGAAGAGAGAGCTACCTCAGAACCAAACGGATGTACCTTCTTGATATTATTGTAAGCCAGGTCGAGCAAACGGAGATTTACCATCTTTCTCAATGCAGAAGACTCAGGAAACTCCTCCAGGTTATTGTAACTCATATAGAGAATCTGGAGTGTCTTACCTGTCTTCTCCTCAGCTAAGCGAGTCCAATCTTTTCTCAACTGATTAGCAGAGATTCCCTTGCATCGTGCCAGGTTCATCGCCTGCAATTTAGGGAGCTTATAGTAGAAGTCTGGAATGCGACTGATCTTCGGACAGTTGTAAAGTTCGATATCGGTCAGGTTTTCCATCTTGTCCCAATCCTCTTCCTTAAACTCCTGTGCAAACTTACCATAAACAGGATCGTCAGGCTTGTAGAAATTCGCACAAACCGAGTCGGATGTGATAGAAGAGTTACCGATATAGAACTGCTGCAACTTTGTCAGGCGATAGATGGCCTTAGATACACCTGTAATCTTGTTGGTCAATGTACCGATCTGCGCATCCTTCAGGTTGATGCGGCTGTCCTTCTTAATTCTGTTCTTCGGTGCCACCTTAGGATCAGAGTTGTAGCTTTCTACAATCATATCCGACATGTTGGCACGTGGGTCATACTTCAGAAACTTGTTCTCATAGTCGTGACGCATGCTGCTCTTCTTTGCTGCAGTCAGACTGTTGGCATCATAATTATTGAAGATGTTGGCACCAATCTTCTCATCGTGAGAACCGAGGTTGAGCACCTGGAGTTCTGTCAGCTGTCCGATGGCATCAGGTACGATTCCCTTTGCACCGAAACCGGCGATAACGAGACCGATGACACGGCCGTTGCTGTTGAGCGTTACGCCCGGCTGTTCGCCCCACATATCGAGTTCCTTGTTGAAGTTCCAGTTAGCTCCCTTGAAGGTAGCATCGCCATAGAAGCTCCACTCCTTACCATGGAGAGATTCCCAGATAGCCTTCAAAGCCTCATAGTCCTTGATATACTCCTTTGTCTTGGAAAGGAGGATAGGCACCTGAGCCGTATCATTCAGTTGATTATCCTCTACGATAAACGCCTCACCCTTTACAGGCTGGGTTTCGTACTTGGTCTTCACCGCACCTGTCTTCCCGTAGGTGGTATAAGAGGTAACCTGATAAGTACCGGCAGGCAACCATACGGTAGAATCACAGTAAGCTGTACCTGTATCCATATACTTATCGTTCTCATTGTCAGGATTCTGATGCTCTTCGCTAGACTCCTTATATTTCACCTTCAGTTCAGGAAAGGTATAGGTCTCACGGGTAAAGAGGTTGGTTACGCTGACGTCAACGAGACGGATGTTAGAGAAGAGATACTCAGTACCACCGGCACGGGTCTTCTCCCACTCCTTCACGAGATTGAACTTCACCTTACCACGCTCCACAGTCTCCACCATAAGGTTCTGTACTTCCAGACCGCCACCTACTACAGTGAATGTTTCGCCGGCAGAAGAAGCCAGCAACTCCTCGTCTACCGCATCATAGAGATAGAAACCGATAACGGTGTAAGTACCCGAAGCGAGTTGCAGTTTTTCACTTCTCAGACCATACTCTGCATTCTCTGAATTATAAGAATTGAGCACCAGTGTCTGAGAGACAGTTGTACCGTTGTGCTCCATGACCACCTTGATTTTCTTGGCATCATCCAGTTTCTCAAGTTTGTCAAGGGCAGCAGCACGGGTAGCTCTAGAAGAAACCTTCTTGCTGAGTTTGAACTGCACATATCCGTATGTGCCGTCCCAGCCTCCGGTTTCATCATCCGAGCAACTTGTTGCTGCAAAGGTCAGGAGAGAGACCAAGAGCAACAAGAGTGCCTTTGAAAATATTTTCATTCTGTTCATTACTTTCTAATTTTTCTGATAGAAGTATGTTTCTTACTCATTCCCTCACCAGGAGATTCAACAACAAGAACCTTTACAGGAGTTCCGTTGTCCTTGAATACCATAAACATTGGAGTAGCAGCAGGAACATCTACGAAGAATATACTGTTATTATTCATATCCATACTAAGCTCTGCATAAACATCATTTCCGTTGTTATCCTTAACTGTAAGATAGCCTGTCTCCATCATAGTGTTAGGGTCCCAATCCTTGATATTAGGATTAACTGTAAGAGAGCTTCCTACTCCTGACTGAGCGACATATATTTCGTCACCATTGTAGCCAAATTTTTCTGATATGATAGAACCATACGTTGATTTATCCTTCTTGCACTCTACTGGCAAGTAGTTCATCTCCAAGATTGTAGGCGCTGCAGACTGATCATCAGCAGAAGAGTTGGCCTCCTTCTGTACAACTTCCATCAGGAAGCAGTTGTTGTAATCAATTTTCACGTCTGTGCAGTTGTTCTCCAGCATATCATCTAGGCCGTTCTCCAGACTCTCGAATACGCTCTGTGGCAAAGCATAAACCACGAATGTACGGCTTCCGCTGTTCAAAGGCTCAATTGTGAGTTTAACATTACCCTTCTCACCCTGCAACTTCACAGCGCCAATTTGATCCTCGAACAAACCATTCTTTGTTTTCTCGAAGACTACAAGCTGATAAGCATCATCCAAGGTCTTGAGGGTGAAAGGAACGAAGTTGTGGAATGTGAAATCGTTGGTCTCACCGCCATTCAGTTTAGAACCATTCTGAGTGAACACCTTACCATCGAGTGATACATTCCAAACATTCCACTTCGAAACAAGTTTATCATCATTAGGATGAGTAATTTCCATCATATTTTCAGGCATACCCTCAAAGATAACAGGTACGGTTTTAGCAGCCTTGCCATCCTCAGAAGTGAAGGTGATGGTGTAGTTACCGTCCTTGATGGCATACTTAGCACTTACGCCCTGATTCTCCTTGAAGGAAACTCCGCCTACAGCATCCTTGTTAGGTGTACCTACCATGAAACCACCTTCTAAGTCTACCCAAGCTGGAGTATTAGTAACCGCAAAACGATAGTTTGACTTTACGGTAAACTTGTTGTATATAGGCTGTTCTGCGAGGTCCTTGTAACCTACAGTGATACCTGTCTCGGTGATATCGTTGCCAGCCGCATCGAATACCTGCAACTTATAGCCGGCAGCCGAACGCTTAACCTCAGCGATGGCAACCTTCTGACCACCCATGTTCAGGAAGAGCTGAGCCACGCTCATATCCTTGCTGGCATCATCATCAGTAATCTTAACCTTGATGGTCTGCTTGCCTGCAGTACCATTGAGTACGAAGGCGTCTGTTTTCTCGCCCTGCACCAGTTTACACCAGATTTTGTCTGAAGAAAGGCTCCAGCTCTCGTTGGCATCGAAGGTGAAGTCCAACTCAGCACCAGCTTCACCGGCGATAGTCTGTACCTGTGGGAACACAGGAGTTACGGCATCGTCATCGCTGGAACAAGCTGTGAACAGAGTCACTGATACCAGCGCCATCAATACGAGCCAATATTTTGAAATCAATGTTTTCATTTTCTTTTTATTCTACGATTAATATCCTTGTTCTTTCAATTTCTCTGCCTCTTCATCGCTGATCCATTCATACATGGTGATGAAGGTTCCTACGTTGCCGAATAATGAACCATCTTTGTTGTTTACACTCATAACAACATACTGCAATACATAGTTCTGGCAGGTGTTATAATAAGAGGTATACAGAGAAGGCTGGCTGATGCGCAACTTGCCGTCTCCATAGATGGTACCGAACGCCTCGCCGGTTTCACCGGCTATCTGGTCGTCCATCTCTACCTTTGGCTCAAGAATGTTCTTGGTGCTGAACTTCAACTTCAGGTTGTAGCCCTTATAGTAAACATCCTTCAGCAGAACGGTATTCTCCTCGCCTTCCACTACCTCTGTCTTGATCAGACGGTTGGTTACGTTGTTCAGATACTGGCTGTAGAATGTAGATGTTACCTTGCACCAGCCAGAGAAGTTGTGGATATCGAAAGGACAAGACTTCTGCATTACCACGTGGGCATAGTCCTTATAGAGATCTGTCCAGTTATACTTCTCCGGAATCACCAGTTTCAGGGTGAAGCCGAGTGAATCGGTCTTGCCGATGTTATCATAGATACCCTGAACCTTCACATTTCCTACCATCTCGCCCGCCTTGATTGTAACGGTGTTGTTGAGGATGCGGTAATGCTTACCCTCGATGGCATTGCTCTGCTTGTCTACTACCTCTACGCCGAAGGTGCGGTCGTAGTCAGCTTTTTCGGTTGCAGATACAGGCACATTGAAAACCTCATTGCTTTCCTGTACAGCATACTGATAGAGCGTATCAGAGAACATGATATGACTTGAACCAGCATAAGTGGTATAATCCTGTGAACAACTCACAAGAGCGATGAGTGCAGCTACGGCTGCCAAACATCCCATCATTATTTTCTTCATGATCTTCTCTTTATTTTATTTGTTACTTTCATTAGGCTGAATCTCAGAACCTGGTGCCTCAAGCTCATGCTGAGGAATTGGCCAGACAAAGAGAGGGTCATCCTTTTCAACCTTCAGACTGCTCTGCACGAAGTTGGCAGCAGGCTGGTCGGCAGCCTTACGCTCAAATCCCTTGTGCCAGCGCTTGAGGTCGTTCAGACGGAAGCCTTCCATATAGAGTTCCTTCACGCGCTCTGCCTCGATTATCTTCATGGCGTTGTTCTCGCTCATCGAGGTGTTACCACCATATGAAGAGTAGCGGGCTGTACGCAAGGTAGAGATGTCCTTACCTGCCTTACCATAGTCCTCCTTCATGGCGTAAGCCTCAGCACGAATCAGATACTGCTCTGAGAGACGGAATACCATTGGCTGGTGAACATGCAGGATATTGCTGTTCAGGAATTCTGCATCGCCGAAATACTTGCTCAGCAAAGGCCACTGCAAACCATGCTCATAACCTGTTACACGGGTTGTGAAGATGGCTGCAGCACGGAGGTCCTTGCTGTCGAATGAGTTGATGACCCATGTCTCAGGCACATAGTCTGGACGATAAGTTACGAAGTTGTAGTTATCGAAGATGGTACCCAGAGCACCGCCATAGCTGTTCACGGTAAAACCTACCTTCCAGATAGCCTCACGCGAATCACCATAGGTCCAGATATACTTATAATCATTCACCTGGTTTGAATAGGTGTTGGAAGAAGCCTTCTCTAATGTATAATACTTACTGCCGATTACCTTAGATGCATACTTGATGGCATCATCATACTTGTGCATATATAAGGATACGCGCGCACGCAAGGCATGACAGGTATACTCGTTGAAGTAAATCTCGTTGTAGAGACTTCCTGTGAAGTCTTCGTCTACTTTCAGATATTCAGCAGCCTTGTCAAGATCTCTCAATACGAAATCGTATGATTCCTTCAGAGTGGCTCTCTTCTGTGGCTCATTGCCGTAATAGTGCTCTGTGAGTACAACGCCGAGTTCCTTCGCAGCCTGCTCATCGCTATCGTAAGCCTTGCAGAAACACTTGATCAGTTCTGAGTAAGCCAGGGCACGGGCGAAGTAAGCCTCGCCCTCATACTGCTCCAACTTATCAAGCTGCTTATCATCATTGGTTGCAGCCTTTACCTTTTCAACATTATCGAGCAGGAAATTGCATCGGTTGATCACATCATAAAGGTCGGCATATACCGCCTTGATGTCGGTGTTGGTAGCCTTGATATCTTTCCAACGGTAGATATCGCCATAGGCATTAGAGTAGCCCTTCACGCAGTACACGAAGTCTGCCTGCAGATCTGGCAGGATTGTCAGATTGCCCGAATAGAGGGCGCTGCTCTTGAAACTGTCGTAGATACCGTACACCAGCTTGTCCATGTCGTCCACCGTGTTGATAGCCTGGTCCATGAGGATAGAATCCTCAGGATACTTATCAAGACAGGAAGACATAGAGAGGGCTAGGATTCCCGACAGGATGTATGTCTTTATATTTTTGATATTCATTTTTTTTCCTTTCTTGGTTAGAATTGCAATTCAACACCCAGAGTAAACTGGCGTGATGCCGGATACTGTGCCTGGTAAATATTGGATGAAACCTCAGGATCCAGACCGTTGAAACCGGTTACGGTGAAGAGGTTCTGTGCCTGACCATAGATTCTGACCATAGAGAAGAAGTTGGTCTTGCGCAACAGACTCTGTGGCAATGAATAGGACAGACTGAGATTCTTCAGACGGAGGAACGATGCATTCTCCAAGAAGCGATCGTCGAGCTGGGTTACCTCGCCCCAACGTGGGATATCGGTAATGTCGCCTGGCTGCTTCCAGCGGTCGTACAACAGACGGTTTGACTGGTTGTAAGCAGTACCGAAGGTTATACCGCTCTCCTCGAAGTAACGGTCGTTGTTAATCACGTAGCGTGTACCAATCCAGCTGAACTGGGCAGAAAGCTGCAAGCCCTTCCAACGGAAGCTTGTACCGAAACCGCCCATCCAAGGTGCATCATAGGTCTTGCCTGTCATCACCTTGTCGCTCTCACGGAACTCGTTGGTCACGTTGCCGTTCTTGTCATACCAGAGCTGCTCACCATTCGCTGGGTTCACACCGGCATAACGGTTCAGGAAGAACTCGCTTACTGAGTGACCTACCACATACTTCAAACCGGTGGTTGAGTTTACATACTCGGTTACACTGTTATAGAGTTCCTTCAATCGGTTCTGGTTGTAAGATACGTTGGCACTTACATTCCAGGTGAAGTCGCGTGTGCGGATTACATCACCGTCAGCACTCAGCTCGATACCCTTGTTAGCCATCACACCTACGTTCTTCCAGCGATAGCCCTCGCCGGTTACGGTATAAGACTCAGGAACGCGCATCAGCATATTAGAGGTACGCTTGTAGTAAGCCTCGAAGCTGAAGTTGATTCTGTCGAGGAAGCCCAAACGGAGGGCGAAGTTGTTTGCCCATGTTGACTCCCAACCCAATTCCTCGTTACCACTCTGTGATGGATAGAAACCGGCAGTATTATCGTAGTTGGCACCACCCGATACCAGAGCCAGGTGATAATAGTTAGGAATCTCAGAGTTACCCGATGTACCGGTACTTACGGCAATCTGGGCTGTGCTGAGCCACTTCATATCCTTCAGCCAGTCGGTCGACTTCACGTTGTACATGAAACCGAGCGACCAGAATGTACCCCAGCGATGATCCTTACCGAAACGTGAAGAAGCATCAGTACGCAGAGAGAAATCGGCATAGTAGAGCTCCTTATAGTTATACTCGCCACGCATGAAGAATGACAGGTAAGAATAATCAGAAGATGAATCTGCCCAGCGGCTGGCACGTGTACCTGATGATACGTTGGTCAGGAGATCGCTGGTCTGACCCTTGGAATATACCTGGAAACCATCTGAGTGGAAATTGACAGCCTCCTGACCCAGCATCACGTTGAACGAATGGATATCGTTCAGAGTGAAACGGTAGTTAGCCGTAGTAGTCTCTGTCAGGTTGATGGCATCGCTGCTCTGGCGTGCCGCAGTACCCTGTCCGTGATTTGAAGAGAGACTTGGGAACGACTGGAGGAATGCTGTAGAATGGGTGAAATCGACACCAAACTGAGTACGGATAGTCAGATTCTCTATCGGATAGATTTCAGCATACATGGTAGAGAGCACCTTATATTTCTTGTTCTTGATAGGATTCAAGCCCATGTAAACGATAGGGTTCTCGCTGGTTCCAGCCCAGTTGCCTGCTGAAAGTGAAGCCAGACTGCCATCCTTTGCGTATGGATTCCAGTAAGGCAGCATGAATCGGCATGCTGAGATAGGAGTAACGGTAGTATAGCTACCGTCGTCAGCCTGCTGAGCCTCCTCATAGGCAGCCATGGTGTTGGTACCTACCTTCAACCACTTGCTAGCCTTTACATCTGCATTGGTGCGGATGTTGTAACGGCGGAAGGTTGAATTCTGTGCGATACCGTCCTGATCGTAGAAACCACCAGAAACATAGTAGTTCAAGCGGTCGGTAGCACGGTTGATAGAGAGTTCGTAGCTCTGCAGCGGAGCGCGGTCGTTAAACACCTCGTCCAGCCAGTTTACGTTTACTCTTGAAAGGAGATTGTAATCCTTACCTGTATCCAGACCTACTTCTTTCTCAAACTGGATACGCTCGTCGGTATTCATCATTTTCCAGTTGGTCTGTGCCAACTCAGAGAAACCATACTGTGCACGGAGCGTAATCTTCGCCTTGTCCATTGACAAGCCTCGCTTGGAAGTGATGACAACCACACCATTGGCAGCACGTGCACCATAGATAGAGGTAGAAGAGGCATCTTTCAATACAGAGATACTTTCGATGTCGTTAGGACTCAAAGTATTGAAATCAGAACTTGAGATTGGCACGCCGTCGAGGATAAAGAGTGGCGACTTTCCGGAGTTGATAGAGTTGGTACCACGGATTTGGAAGGTAGCCGCCTTGCTAGGTTCACCCGAAGAAGAGATGACCTGCAAACCAGTACTCTGTCCCTGCAAAGCTTGGTCGAAGCTTGCCGCCGGCACATTTTCTATTTTTTCAGACTTTACGGCAGACACGGAACCCGCAATGGTTCCCTTCTTTCTCACGCCATACGCCACCACAACCACTTCATCCATCATCTTGGAATCCGAAGCAAGGGTGATGTTGAGCGTATTTGTCTGCGCTTTCACAACGTGCTTCTGCGTAACGCAACCCACATAAGAGTAGGCAAGCGTAGCCTTCGAAGCACCCTTAATTTCGATGGTATAGTTACCGTCAATATCGGTCACTACGCCATTTGATGTTCCCTCTTGCATAATGGTCACACCAATCATCGGTTCGTTGTCTTCAGCAGACACGACTGTACCCTTGACGCTGAAACTCTGCGCCAAGACCGATTGGATAGACAACAATACAAGTGAGACAAGTAAAAGAGTTAATCTTCTCATCCTTGTTTGTTTCAAGTTTATTAATTAATAATTATAATTTTTTTCTCGTTTGGTAAAAGCCGAAAGCACTCAGGGCGACACTTCGCCCCTCCATTTATACATTCTTTCACTAATATGCACGCATGGAAATACCTATTTAACTTAAATCGGTGCAAAATTACGAATATTTTCTTATTTGCCCAAGATTATCGCTTAAAATTTAAATGTTTGATATGAAATATCTATGTTTTTTAGCATATTTGCTCATAAATTTAGTTAATTGTCGATTTTTTGTCACATCCGATTACAGTTTGCAAAAACAAGTTCAATACATACTTTTTTTGTTTCTATGCAGCCGTTTTCATAAAGCTGAAATTACGTCCCGACGTAGCTTGTACTACGTCGGGACGTATCTTTTGCTGCGTCGGGACGTAGCAAATGCTACATCGGGACGCATTTTTTACTGCATCGGAACGTATTTTATCAGCTGACGCAAGTGGTTCAATCAGCTAACGCAAGTAGCTCAATCAGCTAACGCAAGTAGCTCAATCAGCTGACTCAAGTGGCTCAATCAGCTGACGCAGATATCTCGACAAGCCGAAGGATACGTCTCCATTAGCCTACGGAGTCGTATCCGTAACCCAACGGAGTCGTATCCGTAACCCCACGCAGCCATATTCTTAACCCCACGCAGCCATATCTATAGGCAAACGGAAGCACATCATTTATTTACCTCTTCACCTTCATATATTCCGTAGGAGTCATGCCATACTCCTTGGAGAAGCATTTGGAGAAATAACTGCTGTTGGAAAAACCAACGGTATACATCACCTCGGAAACACTGAACTTGCCCTGGCTCAGGAGCTCGGCTGCACGCTTCATACGCATCTCACGGATATACTCTACAGGCGTACGACCCGTTATCGCCTTCGTCTTGCGATACAGCTGTTTGCCACCTATGCCTATCACATCCTGCAACATCGAAACATTGAAGTCGGAATCAATCATGTGCTTCTCTATCGCCTCATTGATCTCTTCGAGCAGACGCTTGTCTGCCCCATCCAACTCGCAGACATTTACTTCCTTCTTTTCCTCTTCAGAAGACTCAGAGCGTGCAGGAACTGGTTCTGAGGATGATGACTCAGGCTCAGATACAGGCGAAGCGGATAACCCAGTGGCAACAGCTGATGGCTCCTCAGGTTTCTTCACATTCAGGTAGCGGACCATCAGAGCTGTCACCTCATCAAATGAATGATGAGCTACGGCAGCCTTCAAATCTTCCGTCAGACGGTTGAAGAAGTCAATACGCATCTGTACCTGCTCCAACACCTCAGCCTTCTGCTTCTGGGCATCAGCCAGTTCCTTGCGCAGAAAATACCAGCTTACCAGCCATGCCACAAACACGATGAGTGCCGTGATATAGAAGAGCTTGCACCACCATGAGAGATACCAAGGCGGCAGGACGGAGATGTCGAGCGAATAAACCTCGGCAGCTATCTTGCCTTCACCATCCACGGCATGAACCGTAAGATGATAATCGCCATACGACAAACCATTGTAGGTGATATCGATGTTGCTCGAGTTCAGATAATGCCAGTCGTGGTCGCTGCCTTCGAGTTTGTAAGCATAAACGGCTGAAGGATGATCAGCAAAAGGAAGGTCGGTGAGCTGCAAGGTGAAGTTGTTCTCATCACTCTTCAGTTTCAGGATTTCTCCACGCTCCTCACGAGCCTGTCCGTTTACGATGATTCCAGCCAGCATCAGGCGGGTAAACTGCTTAGGCTTCTGTGCTACATCGGAACTGATTGCCACATAGCCGTCATTGCCGCCCATCATTACCTCATGAGTCTGTCTGCTGTAACAGATGTTGAGCGGCGCAACAGAAGGAATCATGAAACGCTGGCTCTCGCCCTGTGGATTGATTACGCAGCATTCATTGCCCGATACCACCCATATCTTGCCTTCCACATCGCACATGGTACTTACCTTACCACCAATCTGCCATGTCTTGGAAGAAAAGCTGTTACCCAGCACAGAACCGGCTGCATAATAACAGGTTACCGAATTGTTATCACCCATCCAGATATTGCCCTTGCTGTCTGCCATCAAATAGTTGACAACATCTGAGTTAGCTACCTGCACCACCTTCATATCGTTCGGATTGATGCAGTCGAGACGGGTATAGGTAGAAACCCAAATCCTACCCTTTCCATCCATCACCATCTGACCTACATGCAGACCAGAGAGCGCATTCTTTCCCTTGTCCGAGTAATGCCAGTCGGCTATGGTCTTGCCGCTCAGAAGAGCCGCCTTATCCATCACGAAAACACCGCCCTGATAAGAACCCATCCATATCCTGCCCTTCTTGTCCTGGAGAATATCGTAAGCCCAGGCAGTAGAATACTTGCCACTCTTATCGTAGACGATGAAATTGCGCATCTGACGGGAACTGCGGTCATAGAAGTTGATGCCATGGTCAGTACAGATCCATACATCGCCGTCATGGTCTTCATAAATCTTGCGTACACGGTTATGACTCAGCGGGAAGGCAGAGCTGTTCTGCTTGTACCATGCCACATTCTGATAACCTTCAGCATTCCGGGTGAAATGAATCAGTCCGTTGGTACCGCCCATCCACCATTCGCCGTTACGAGTCTGGAGCATGGCATGGAGACAGTTGCCCTCACCCGACATCGTAATCTTATCGAGCGATACATAGCGGTAATAGGTATGGGTAGTGAGACGGGAGAGTCCATTGTCAGTACCCACCCATACATTCTGCCATTTATCTACAAAGCAAGCCCAGACAATGTTGTTAGGAATAGAAGCATCATCGCGGGAATCGTGGATATAATGGGTAATGGCATTGGAGAGTGCCATCTGATAGAGTCCGTTATCGGTTCCGATATAGAGATTGCCGGCAGCATCTGTAGAAAGACATTTGATGGAATTGCCGTTCAGAGCTGGAATCTGTGAGAAGTTCCTGAGCTGCAGATCGGCACAATAGAGAGCGCCCTCGGTACCAATCCAGTAGCATCGGCGCTTGGCATCATAGGCGAGCGCATTGACCAGCGGCTGTTCTCCGGCACGGAGCGGAATCAGTCTGCTGCCGAGACGCAGACCAGCAAGCGAACCTACGAGCAAGCCTCGCGGAGTAGAGAGCAAGGCATAGACATCGCCACCGAAGTCAGTCTTACCACCCTTGATATCGAGCACACGGAGTTCCTTCAGCTGCTTGCGCTTCGCCTCATCGGCAAAAGCCTTCATGGCTGGTGTTTCGGCATATTGATAAGATTGCGTATCGAATTTCAGGATGCCGTTGCCAGTAGCCAGATAGAGCATCCTGCCCTCGAAGCCGAGCGCATTGACACGCGTATTGCTGAATGTATGTTCCTGAAAATGGCGGTAGCTATGATAACCATCATAGCTGTAAAGACCGTTGTCGGTTCCGAGCCATATCATTCCATCACTGTCCTGGGTAATGGCACAAACGGACTGAGCACCTTCAAGGGAGGTGTTAACGAAACGCTGCGCATAGATGGCGAGCGAAATAAAGAGCATAGCAATTGCCATGCTGATGCGGTTTATAGGTTCTTTTGACTTTTTCATGTGTGCAAATTTACACAATATTCATGATAACGCCAAAAAATATCGGAGAAAATTCAAAAAAAAAGAATCCCCTGAGAAAATAGCCGCTGCTATTCCCAGAGGATCCGATATAAACTATATACTTTATAACCAACTGAAATCTGTCTCAGTCTTCTTATATTGCCTGGAGCGTAATCGACTTTTCGATATTTCGCTTGCTGTCTTTTACCTTCAGGATGATGTCGCCCTTCTGCTTGCTGCTCTGTACGATGACTACGAGTTTGCCAGAGAAGAGTTTCATCTGTGGCTGGGTGAACGGTTCGAGCGATGTGGCATCGCCGTTGCAGGCTGCCTTGAAAGTGCCGGCACCACTCACCTCGAAGGTCAGTTCGTCATCGGCAAGCGGACATTCATTGCCGTCCTTATCCTGCAGACTCACGGTGATGAAGGCAAGATCGTTGCCATCGGCATTCAGAAGCACATTGTGCTCATCGGTACAGCCTTCTACCATGCAGGCAACAGGCTCATGATCAGGTGTTTCTACGCAGAACTTCATCTGTGCAGGCTCGCCGGCAGTACGCTTCACGTCCTCACCAACCTTTTCGCCATACTGGTTGTAAGTAACCACGCGAATCTCACCCGGTTCATACTTCACATTGTTCCAGCGCAGACGGTAGCGGTCGAGGCGGCTTAACTTGTCCTTGCGAACCCTGCCCTGACTCTTGCCGTTGACGAAGAGTTCGCCTTCCACACCATCGGTGTAGCAATATACAGGGGTAACCTGTCCTTCCCTGCCCTTCCAGTTCCAGTGAGGAAGAAGATGGGTAGTATGCTGCTGCTCGTTCCAGCGGGCACGATACATATAGTAGCGGTCCTTAGGAAGTCCGGCAAGGTCGCAGATACCGAAGTAGCTGCTGCGGCTTGGCCAGTAGGTATCGTAAGGAGTCGGCTCGCCCAGATAGTCGTAACCGGTCCATACAAACTCACCGATTACCCAACTGTAGTCATCCTGCATCTTCCAGTCATCATCCGGAAGATTGCTCCAGGAACAGTATTCGGTATCATAGCTTGAGCACTGACCATCAGGATAGGTAGCCTTATCACTTACCACTACCGGGAACTTGTATACGCCACGGGAGCTGACCGTAGAGGCGGTTTCTGAACCGAGGAGGAAGCCCTGGGGCAACTGCTCAATATTCTTATAATATTTATGTACGCGATAGTTGAAGCCCGGAACGTCCATCACCTGGGCAAATCCACTCTTCAGGGCATCCTCAGCCTTATCCATACCCTGGGTTACAGGGCGAGATGGGTCGTACTGATGACAGATATCCTGCAGACGCTTGGCAATCTGCACACCCTCCTTGCTCCACTGTTCTGGAATCTCGTTGCCGATACTCCACATGATGATGCTAGGATGATTGCGGTGGTGCTTTACCAGATTGGTGATATCCTTATCGCTCCACTCCTTGAAGAACTTGGCATAGCCGTTCTTGCATTTAGGATAAATCCACATATCGAAACTCTCTGCCATGACCATCATACCGAGGGAATCGCAGAGTTCCATCTGCATGGTAGAAGGCATGTTGTGGGCAGTACGGATAGCATCGCAACCCATCTGCTTCATCATCTTGATCTGACGGATGAGAGCTGCCTTGTTTTCTGCTGCACCCAACGGACCGAGGTCGTGGTGCAGACAGACACCCTTCAGTTTGCGGGTAACGCCATTGAGCTGGAAACCATAATCCTTGGATACGGCAATGGTACGGATACCGGTCTTCAGGGTCTGGACATCAGCCACCTTTTTTCCTTCATATCGGGTAAGTTTTACCTGATAGAGGTAAGGAGATTCCGGAGACCAGAGCTGAGGATTCGCCACCTTCAGAGTAGTCTTGATTTCAGGATTGGCACCTGTGACAGTCTGCTCGGCAACCTTCTTGCCAGCCTCATCCAACAGGGCTATGACGGTCTTGCCCGACTTACCAGTCTTTCCTTCCAGCAGCGCATTTACTTCTACTTCAGCTTCCTGCTTATCAGCCTTCAGGGTACGGACGAAGGTATCCCAGGTAGAGAAGTTTTCGTTGCCATAGAGTTCTACGGAAACCGGACGGTAAAGGCCGCCTCCCGGATACCATCGGCTGCTCTCCTCTACATTATTAAGATGTACCTCGATGAGATTACTCTTACCAAACTGGATGAAAGGTGTGATGTCGATGCGGAAAGCATTGTAGCCGTAAGCCCACTTGCCTGCCTCCTTGCCATTGACGCTGACAACAGGCTGGCTCATGGCACCGTCGAAGACGAGTACGGCACGCTTATAGCCCTTAGGAGCCGTCCAGTTCATCTTATACATACCCTCACCTATCCAAGGCAGCGCACCAGAACGTCCCGACTTCTCGGTCTTTTCGGTTTCGCCATTCTGCTCGATGGCCACCATCTGCAGGTCCCATTTCTTATCGAAAGGTCCCGAGATAGCCCAATCGTGCGGAACGGCTACCTGCTGCCACGCCTTGCCATCACGGGAGAAGTCCCATGATGGCAGGTTGATAACCTTTCTGCTCTGCGCCTGACACAGCGTAGTGAGGGCCAGGGCAAGAGTCATGAAAGTAATGCTTCTCTTGATCATATTGCTATTTAATATTCTTATTTATATGCATCGAATACGGCAGTTGGTTTGCCGCTGTTGTCGAAGGCTCCCTTGGTATATGCAGGCCAACCCAGAGTGGTATAGTTGGCTGGCTTCCAGTTGTTGTAAACTTCTGGTTCCCAATAGAAGATACCCTCGCAGGTAGAGATTGCCTTACAGCCATCCACCATCTTCTTCATCAATGGCGCAGCCTGGTCAGAGCCCCACCACATACCGATTTCAGAGATGATGACGTCCTTGCCATACATGGAAGAAAGAGTCTGGATGTTAGAGAGACAACTCTCTGCATAACTCTGCCAGTTATCATCTTCCGGATAAAGAGACAGTCCGATGACATCCCACTTTCCGCCATTGTCCTTCAGCTTATCGTAGAGCCAGGTAAGTCCACCGAGGTCCTGACCCTTATCTACATGCACGATGACTTTTGCCTTAGGATAAACTTCCTTTACAGCATCATAACCGGCGTTGATATAAGCAGCAAAATTGGCTGCATTCTTAGATACCTGACCGGTTACAGCCTCATCGCTATTCCAGAGCATTCCGTCGCGGGTTTCATTACCCACCTGCACCCACTCTACGTTGGTTACGCCTCTATCCTTCAGGGCTTTCAACACATCCTTTGTATGATCAGCCACAGCCTGTTTCATCTGTTCAGCAGTATAGCCCTGCCATGCAGCAGGAACTTTCTGGTTGCCCGGGTCAGCCCAGGTATCAGAATAGTGGAAGTCAATCATCAGACGGAAGCCGAGCTGCTGAGCACGCCAAGCCTTGGCGATGACATCATCCTTGCCACACCAGCCACCTTCCGGATTTACCCAGACACGCAGACGGATGGAATTGGTTCCCTCTTCGCGGAGGAGCTTCATGCATTCTGTAGCCTTGCCATTCTGATTATAGAATTTCACCCCATCCTTCTCCATCTCTGTGAGCCAACTTACATCGGCGCCCTTGGCGAAGCCACTCATATCGTATGTCTTCTCCTTTTCAGGAGTGGTATTATCATCATTGCTGCAACTCGTGCCCGTGATAGAAAACAAGAGTGCTGAAGCCAGCAATATGGCTTTTCCTAAAATATTCTTCATTGCTATTTTTCTTATTAATTATTCATATTTCCATGTCATGGTGTTGAGGTCAGCGGTAACGGTAACTTCACCACCAGTTACATCATCCTTGAACCAAATGTCCCAACAGTCACTAGCTGTTGACAATTTAAAAAGATCGCTTGGATCAGAACCATACCAAGTCTGCTTGTCGTCCTTGTTTTCACCTACGAAGATAAACCGGAAATTCTCCCAAGCTGTTGGCTTGTACTTGCAGGTATAAACGCCATCACTCACCTTGTTCATCACGGCAAGAAGGGTGTTACCATCCTTAGAGAACATACAGAGGGTATTGCTAACCTCTGGCTCTGGAGTTGTCTGGTCGCCCTCAACGATGGTGTATTCCAGCTGGCTGTGCTCACCAACTTTCACGGTTACGGTATAAGTACCAGCCTTGGCAATATTTACACTTCCAGCTGTTGCAGCATCTGTCATTTTGCCATCAGCCAAAGTATAGTTCATGGTCTTCACCACAGCTGCAGCATCTTCTGTACCTGTATCCTTGCTGTACTCTGCACCTGTTGCTACGATGCTAATTGGAGTATTATCGGCTGCGGTTGTAATCACCTTGGTCCAAGCATAGTTAGGAGCATCATAGGTCATATCTTCACCATTCAACTGCATCGACTTGATGTAAGTTGGCTTAAGTTCCTTAGCTTTTGTATCAAGAACTGTATAATAAATACCTGTCTGACCTGGGAACCAGATGTTCCATGCAGACTCAGTATTATCCATTTCGTACACATGGTTATCCTGTCCTACATTACCCCAAATGGTACCATCATTTTCCTTACCCCAGATATGGAACCAAGAAGAGGCATTCATATAGCCAGAATAAACTCCATCAGAATTAGGAGAATAGAGTTTGGTCAGAACTTGATCCTTTTTCTCATTCAGGATATTGATGTAGCTCATATCAATGAGGTATGGAGTAACCTTTACCTGGCAGACATTGCTGTAAGCGGCATCAAGATTGGCACCCATCTGACTCTTGATACGGAAATAAAGAGGTGAACTCACATCAGGAGACAAGCCGAGATCCTTGGCTGCAGCATTGAGATCAGCACCGGTGAAAGCCTTGGAAAGGTCGGTTACGGTGTATTCCTTTACTGATGCGAAATCTTCTGAGGCGGATGCCTGCAGATAAGTCTTCAACACTCCGCTGCCCGCAGGCTTGGTTTCATCGCTCGAAAACAAGGTAGGATTCTGCCAAGCCAACGAGAGGACAACGTCCTTACTGTTATCTACAGACAGCTTCACATCGGATGCCGATGCCATCAGATCGGATGCCTTGAAGCCATCCAGATATATCTTGTCGCCACTCTCGTCGCAACTCACCAGGGCGGTGAGTGCGCAGAGAAGCATCATCAAGTTTCTAAATATCTTTTTCATTCTTTTATCCTATTAATAGTTGTCGTTATGAAGATTTGGATTTGCGGTAAGCTCGGTGTTAGGAATTGGATAGATGTTGTACTTGCTATCCACTGCCTGTCCATCGTGGACACCACCCTTCCACTGCCAGATGTACTTATTAGTAGTAAACTGACCATAGCGAATCAGGTCAGTACGGCGATAACCTTCATGATAGAGTTCACGGGCACGCTCATCGAGGATGAACTGGAGGAACTCATCATCGTTGGCAAAGTTGCTTGCCCATACATCAGAAGCATGAGAGCGCTCACGAAGCTGGTTGATCCAATAGATAGCACCCTGCTTGCGGGAAGCAATCACGTCAGGATCTGCAGCATCACTACCACCAGCCCAGTTATCCCAGTCATTATGCAGACGAACCACGCACTCGGCATACATCAGATAGACATCAGCCAAACGGAAGAGAGGGAAATCGGTATCCACACCTGCATCTCCTGTATTGGATGCAGTGGTTCCATCATCCTTCAGGTTACTCCATTTCTCAGAAAGATAGCCAGCGGTTTCATCGGTCATGCTGGTTACATCCTTGCTCTGACCATTGGTAAAGAACTTGCAACGCTTGTCACCATTGCCATCAATATCGGTCTGGGTAAACTTATCCACGAACTCAGGACGAAGACGGAATTCACTCCAGCCGGCAGTTACACCATAATCGGCTACATTCTGGTTGGCATTCGACATACTTACCTGTCCACAAACCAGATAGGTAGAAGAACCCCAGCTTACAGTATGCTCAGCACTTACCGGCAAGGCGAAGATAATTTCGTTGGTACGCTTATCATTATCAGCATTGAAGAGCTTGCTGTAATCAGACTCCAAAGAGTAGCCCATATCCATCACCTTCTCACAAGCCTCCTTGCACTCGGCATACTTGGCAACGCCGGTATAAACCTCGCTGTTCAGATAAAGCTTGGCAAGCAAGGTATAGGCAGCACCCTGAGAAGCCTGACCGTAAGGACAGGTGGATGCTGGAAGCATATCACCTACACAATCCTTCAACTCGCTCTCAATATAATCAAATGTCTGCTGAGGAGTATAACGAGGAGGAATGTAGCTGCCCACAGGGTCGTTCTCTGTCACCATCGGAATGTTGCGATAGAAATCGAGGGCATGGTAATAGAACAGAGCGCGCATAAAACGGACTTCAGCCTTATACTCCTTCATCTTCTCAGCATCAGCACCTGAGAAATTGGCATTATTGGCATTGCGGAGGAACTCGTTGCAGAGGGCGATGTTGTAGTAGATACGATAATACATATCTGATACCCAGGCATCGTTAGCATCCCAGGAGAGATAAGTAAGACCCGTAGTCTGCTCACCTGTCAGCCAGGTAGAGGCAAATTCATCGGTACCACACTCCTGCATATTGATAAACATACGCATGTAGTCGAAGCCACTGCCGCCGTTCAATACGGATTCCATATCCTTATTATCGCCGCCCTTGCCCTGACCGCTAGTCACCATGGCAGCGTAAATCTTACCCAGCACAGCCTCATAATTGGCAAGCGAGGTATAAACATCCTTAGAGGTTGTCTCTGTATGAGGATATTGGTCAAGATCGGAAACACAGCTGGTAGTGCCTGTCAGCACCGCTGTTCCCATCATCATACTATATAATATATTCTTAAGTTTCATTGTTATCTGTTTTGATTGTTAGAACTGAAGTCCGAGGCTTACTGAGTAAGTGCGAGGACGTGGATAGAATGAGTTGTCCATTCCGTTTGGCACCTCAGGATCTGTACCTGAGTAACCGGTGATGGTGAATACATTCTGTACCATCGCAGATACGGTGAGCGAAGCCCACTTGTTGATCTTGCCTACATTGTAACTCAAACTCAGGTTGTCGAGTTTCAGGAACGAAGCATTCTCTACGTAGTAATCAGAGAGATACTGACGGGTCTTGAAACCTGTCTTCAGGAAGCTGGTATTGAGGTTGTTGAGTTGTGAGTTGTTGTAGCTTACTGTCTCAAAAGCACCTGTACTCATACCCATGCCGTTGTATACATAGTTGTCGATGTTGGCACGGAAACTCATACCGAGTGTCAGCTGCTTGTATCTCAAAGATGTACTCAAGCCCATGATGTACTTAGGGGCTGGAGAATGATAGCGGTAGAGATCTGACTCATTGATTTCGCCATCATTGTTCAAATCGGCATAAGCACCCTCGATAGGCTTGCCTGTCTTTGAGTCGTAGAGCTGATGATACACATAGAACATGTATGGCTCATATCCCTCAGAGAGTACCTGGAACTGGTAAGCATCGATAGATGGACCTACCTTCACGTTGGTCTGGCTTCCACCCTTTATCAATGAAAGGTTCTTCACCTTCATGTTCTGCCAGGTAAAGTTATAGCTCAGGTTCCACTCCCAGTCCTTGGTCTGGATAGGGGTTGCATTCAGAGAAACCTCAATACCCTTGCTGTCCACATTACCTACGTTGGTAAGGATAGTCTTTGAGAAGTTGGTACCTGCTGCTGTTGGTACTGATGCCAACAGGTCCTTGGTCTTACGGGTATAGAAATCGATGGCACCACCGATACGGCCATCCAGGAATCCGAAATCGAGACCGAAGTTCCAGGAGGTTGTAGTCTCCCACTTCAAGTCTGATACGTATGCCTCAGGACGGTAAGTATTGATATACTGTCCGTTGATGAATGCTTCGGCACCTGTCACGCTGTAGGTATAAACCGGCAGATAGTTGTAGTTGCCGATACCTTCCTGCTGACCGGTAACACCATAGCTGGCACGGAGTTTCAAGTTAGAAAGTACCTTCTGGTTCTTCAACCAAGGCTCTTCTGTCAAAGTCCAGCCCAAAGCAACAGATGGGAAAGTACCCCAACGGGTATCCTTAGAGAAACGGGAAGATGCGTCTCGACGAACGGTAGCCGTCAGGAGATACTTTCCATCGAATGAATAGTTGATACGTCCGTAATATGACAACATTACATGACGGTAATCTGAAGCCTTTACGGTTGACAGGTTTGTGCCTGCCGCACTTTTGGTATAATAAAGAGGTGTAGTACTCTTCCAATACTGGTAGTCGTAACCGGCTGTCAGATCTACATTACTCTTGATATCTTCGAAATACTTTGCATAGTTGGCATAGAGGGTAAGCAAGCGGTTCTCGTTCTTCTGAGGACCATACTTGTAATCGCTACCGCCCAAAGACTCATCCTTGTTGTAGCTCTGTGCTGCGTAGGCAGGAACATAAACGGTTCCGTCGCCCTTGGCATAGTCAGCACCCACGGTAGCATGGAGCTTGAGGTCTGGCAGGAAGTGAACCTTGTAATCTACATCCATAGAACCGATGAAGCGGCTTACCTTACTCTTTGAATCATACAGATCAACCAGACCGCGAGGGTTTCTTACACCGGCATTCACTGGATAGCCATCAGCATCGAGTGCCTCATTATAGCCACCATATTTGTCGTTGCCGGAATAAACCGGGATGGTTGGGTTGAATGTGGCAGCTGCCCATACAGCGCCACCATTATTGAATGAGTTGTTATTAAGCGTTCCCTTGGCGTTGATGGTCAACTTCAGGTGATCCTGGAAGAAGCTAGGAGTCAATACAACGTTACCTGTCCAGCGCTCTACATTGTCCTTGCGAACCAGACCGCTCTGGTTGTAATAGCCTACAGACACTCGGAATGGCAACCACTTGTCGATGCTGCCGCTCACGCTGAGGTTATTATCTGTACCGAAGGCTGTGCGGTAAACCTCATCGTTCCAATCGGTATTGGCTGTACCGAGCAATGACTTTTGGTTATCTGTACCGTACTGGTTGATGACATTCACAAATTCATCACGACTCAGCATATCTACCATCTGCGCACGGGTCTGCAAACTGTTGGTGGTATTGAAGTTCACCTTTACAGCACCCTGCTGTCCCTTCTTGGTGGTAATGATAATGACACCGTTAGATGCACGGGAACCATAGATGGCTGTAGAAGAAGCATCCTTCAATACAGTCATGCTCTCGATATCAGAAGGGTTGATCATGCTGAGGAAGTTGCTGCTGTTACCCGAAATACCACCCTGCTCCAATGGCACACCATCGAGCACGATAAGAGGGTCGTTACTGGCATTAAGAGATGCACCACCACGCACACGGATGGTACTGCCGGCAGAGGCAGAACCACTGTTGGACATAATCTGTACACCCGAAACCTTACCGTTGATCAACTGTTCTGGAGAAGAAACGAGACCTTTATTAAAGTCCTTCGATTTCACGGTAGCTACGGAACCTGTCAGGTCACTCTTTCTTGCCGTACCATATCCGATGACCACGACATCAGCCAGCGCCTTGCTGTCAGATTCGAGTTTCACCTTCATATTGTCTGAGATAGAAAGTACCTTATCAATATAACCGATATAAGATACCTTGATCTTCTTGGCTGAAGAAGATACCTGAAGACTGAAGTTACCGTCAAAATCAGTAACTGTACCGCCCTTTTCGCCTTCCACTATGACAGTGGCGCCAATCAGAGCCTCACCATTCTGCGCATCAGTCACCTCACCTTTGATGGTTCTTGTCTGCGCCATGAGTTGCAGACATCCGATGACGAACAATGCCACGAGAAGCAAACTTCTCTTTGCTAAATTCTGGATTGCGTTCATTGTTTTACTTTTAGGTTGCGTTTAAAATTGTTTTCGGTTGCAAAAGTAGGGAAAAGAGAAAAAAACAGCAGACAGATTTCAGACAAAAATAAAGAAAAAACGGACAAAAGCAAATCTTTATCTAGCTTTTGTCCGTTTTGTCATTTAAAAAGCAGGAATCTTTATCAGATTCTTACCTGATATCTCGCCGGTAAAAACTTTCCCGTTAGAAAATTACCTTCTTCACGCTTACATGTCCATCATGGTTCACCTTCTTGACGATATTGATACCTTTCTGAGGAGCAGAAAGACGGGAACCTGCCAAATCATAATACTCTATGCGAGAGGAGCCGGTTTCTGCTAACATGTCGGTATGGGAAATACCGGTTGTAGCACTTGTCAATACTTTTCCTTCTGCATCGTAGGTCTTAGCTGTGCTGTAGTTCTTGATGGCATGATCGAGTTCAGACATATCTACCGTAGGAAGTGAAGAAGTATAAGCCTTCCAGATTTCTACCTTACCTGCACCAGAATACTTTTCACAGATGGTAGGAACATCCACTGTCTTGTCGAGATAATGCTGGGTGTAAGAGGATGTGGTTTGAGTAGGAACCCAATCTGTCTTGGTTACAGGAAGAGACTTGCTAATCTTAGCGCCATCAATATTGGTATAACCTTCCATCAAGTTGTTACAGCCCTTGTAGATACAATCATAGCCTTCAGCCTTAGAGATATTCAAGCTACCACCTCTATCTGAGCGGATAGGCGACTTCGTATCTTCGAAATAGCAACCTTCTTCATATGCCACAGCTCCTGTACGGATATCCCAGCCATCCTCGCAACCACGCATATAGTTATTATAATAATGTACATGACCACCACGCTGGAGAGGAAGACGGGAGCCTTCGATCTGATCAAAGAAATTATGATGGAAAGAGATGGTACGGCAGTTATCATAAACATCTGAATCACCCTTACCCCACAAACAGCTCTTGTCATGATCGTGGAAATAATTATAGCTGAATGTCATCCACTGCACATTATTCTTGCAGTCGAGCAAACCATCATAGCGGTCTTTATTGGCTGCACCACCATTGAAGAATTCACAATGGTCTATCCAGATATGTCCACCCCAATTGGTCTTGGCACTTACCTTATCTGCCTGGATTCCGATGCAGTCAGGGTCGCCTACTTCTACCTGTGCTCCATTACGCCAAGCCACAATCTTATTCTCACCTGTTCTGAGCACAGGAACGCCCTTCATGGTGAAACGGCAGTTACGGATAATGATGTTATCAACCGACTGCATCACGAAGGTGATATGAGAAAAGAGAGGTGCCTCACCTGTTGTTGGGTTCACCACGCCAATCAAAGTCTTATTAGGAGCAACCATAATGCGCTCGCCATAGACAGACTCCACGCCAGACTTACCACTCTGGTCGTCAAGCAAACGACCGGTACTCAAATCATCCACATAACACTTGATACCTGTAGTAATATCATGGTCAACGATAACGATATATGGATCTGTTGCCTGGAGATAAGCCTGCAACTGAGAGAAGTTATCAGCCTTCACCACCTTGCCACCGGCACCGCCGGTAGTTCCTCCGGCACGAAACCAGTTAGTACCAGGAACGCCTTCATAGGCAGCAAAGCCATCTATAGAGAAGTCACGACCATCCTGGGTCTGTGCATTTGCCATCATAGAGAATCCACAGAAGAAAGCAGAAGCCAAGAGAGTTTTACGACAAACAGCCTTAAGCTGTGCTGAAAAAGTAGAGTTTATTTGTTTCATTATAGGATTAGTTGTTATTTAATTTATTTCTTTGAGAAAAAAGGGCTGTCCTCATCATGAAAAGACAGCCCTTAGTTTGTTTCACGTTATATTTCCTTCCCTCATTGGGAAAAACATGTTTATTATTCTGTTACAGGTACAAGTTTGATGAGAGCGATTGTAGTTGTATCACCCTTTGTAATCTTATGAGCACCTGCCTCAAGCACAACTGTTGTAGGAGCTCCTGTCTGCTTTACGCCATCTACCTTTACATTAGTTTTTGTACCAGAAGTACCATAATATACATACAGAGTCATCTTCTGAGATGTGGTGAAAGAAACTTCAGTATTAGACTCCATCTTAAGACTTGCAGAATAAGTAGTACCTTCGATAACAGTTTCTTCTGCTTTTACACTCTTAGCTGAACCTGTCAAAAGAAATGCACTATTAGAAGGAACAGCCTCTTTTCCGTTCACAGTAAAGCTGCATGTTACAGTACCCTCAATAGGAGTTACTGTGCTACCACCTTCTGTACCACCAGTAGAGCCGCCTGTGCTACCACCTTCACCAGAACCAGAACCTTCGCCAGAACCACCTGTTTCGCCACCTTCTGTAGAACCACCTTCGCCAGTTGCATTGCTCTCACCGAACACTTTAACAACACCAGAAGTATAAGCATCAAGAATGCTTGCCAAAGCAGGCAATGGCTGCTGGTGACCGTTTGTTACGACTGTCTCATCAGGAATAACGAAATCAATATCACCATGATTCAAACGACCTGCGCCATAGAAGCCTTCTACAATAGCAGGAACATCTTCTGCCTTATCTGCAGCGTATGCATACATGAGGCTTGAGTTGGTATCGAAATTGTTGTAAGAAGTACCACCTACCAAAGTCTTTACGCTTGAAGGAACCTGCTCACTTGGGGCAGAAACCTCGTAAGCATCAAAACTTGTATTATTGTTTGCGTATGTGATATAGCTGAAGTTATCAGGCTTGTTGGCAAATACATTGCCGTACGCTTTAATCAGACCACCATCCTCACCAGAGAAAGTACCATCACCCATAGCATCAGTTCCTTGCTTAGAGCTCATGATAGGACGCTTAACAGCATCAAAGTAATTAGACTCCATGAATACACTTGAACCCTTTGTTGCACCAATACCATAAACATCATTATGCTGATAGTAGTTGTTGTACATGTGAACACTCATGGTACGAACGCGAGCCATACGAGAGTCTGAATGGTCGAACCAGTTGTGATGATAAGTAATCCAGTTTTCACCAGTTTCACTCTTCATACCACACATAGAAGCCTTACCATTATCCCAGAAGCGGTTGTAAGCTACAGTAACATACTTAGAATCGCCCTTGATATCTACCGTACCGTCACCCTTAGCCTGGTCGGCAGCACTACCCTTTTTACCATAGAAGAGATCCATGTTGTGAATCCACACATTAGAGTTTTTGGTATCAAGAGACATAGCATCATCCAGGCAACGCATGATAGCAAAGTTACGGAACTCTACACTCACTGCCTCTCTAAGCAAGAAGCCGAAGCCATATACGGTAGCATCATCACCTACACCTTCGAATGTCATATTCATAGTAGCTCCCTTAACCTGCAATCCCTCTGCAGAACTTGAAATGTGATCCAAATCAGAAAGACTAACCTTACCAATGATACGGAATGCGATAGGAGTTTTATCCTTACCTTTAGAATAAGCATCAATAATAGACTGAAGACCAGTAATAGTCTCTGACTTACCTGTATTGACGGTTGTAGAAACTGTCTTAGCGGTCTTGGCTGTAATATACAGAACCTTAGCACCAGCCTTCAAAGTACCATCATTATTATAAGCACCTACACCATCATACTTGAAATGAGCAAAGCCCTCACGGTTGAAACTCTTTACTACCAAGTTAGAAGCTGTATTGGCACCAGTAATCTCTGTACCTTCAGCATTTACAGGAACAACCTTTACAGAATAAGTACCAGCCTTCAAACCGAGAACATCAGCACGATAGTAAGAAGCATACTGACGAACCAGCTGAGCATCAATCTTCTTGTCATCTACATATACATTATAAGAAGAAGCGCCCTCGAATGGAGCCCACTTCAGGTAAGCAGACTCCTGCCAGCCCTTTGCCTCAGTAATCTGAATCACACCTGCAGGATTTTCAATATCACCACTTTCGCCCTGCTCTACTTTCTTTGCGAAACTGATTTTCTGAACAGAAGCATCATACTCATCATTCTCTGAACCTGATTTAGGTGCGATGATTGCCTTATCACCTTCGAACTTCACACTTGTCAAATCTGCAGTATTATAATACTTCACATCACCCGACTTGGTGGTAACATACATCTGGTTCACCTTGCTGTTACGAGCCACGGCATGGGTAATCTTAAATGTCCCTGTCTGTGCCAAAGCTGCACTCAAGCTCATCAGGAGGAGAGCCAAAGTAAATACCATTTTCTTCATTGTTCAATCCTCCTTATTTTATTTGATGATTACTTTCTTACCATTAATAATATAAACACCCTTAGATAAACCCTGGAGGGAAGAACCTACACACTGGCCCTGAAGGTTATAAACCTTACCTTGCAATGCCTGCTTAATGCCTTCTACCTGGCTGATGCCGGTAGTTTGATAAGTGAAAGAAAGGGTTACGAGCAACATATCTGCCTGATCAGATGTATTATCTGAATACTGAAGAACGACATTGTCGCCATCGAAGGTAATCTCTGAGACAGTCTTTTCTATGACCTGACCATCAATCTTAACCGTCTGTTTGCTGCCGGCAAATACTGCCGTAGACAACATTCCAGCCAACAATAATAAATAAGCTTTTTTCATTTTAATGAATGTTTGTTAGATTAATTTTTTGGTTTGTTGTTGATTTTTACAATGCAAAAGTAGTGAAAAAATAGCTATTATAAAACATCCTGGCGCATTTTTCTTACGCAAACGTTTTCATAAGTGTAAAATGGAGTATTATAAAAAAGGGCATAAAAAAAGACTGAATCCTGTTACGAAGATTCAGTCTCATAAAGAAGTGGTACCACCAGGAATCGAACCGGGGACACAAGGATTTTCAGTCCTTTGCTCTACCAACTGAGCTATGGCACCAACTTTCACAAATCGCGATTTATCATTTGCGGGTGCAAAGGTAATACTTTTTTCTGGTTCCTGCAAATTTTTCGGGAAATTTCTTTCAAAAAAAGATAAAAAAGTCTATTTTTGTTGGTATTATCCATTATTTAATGTACCTTTGCAGCAGAAATCGGGATTTAGCGCAGTTGGTAGCGCACGTCGTTCGGGACGATGAGGTCGCTGGTTCGAGTCCAGTAATCCCGACCAAAAGCCGTCTAATGTGCCTATACACAGGGGATTTGCCTTGGTCGTGGCCAAAATGGTCGGCGAAATTTCGGTATCACAAGAACTTAAAAATCCGTAAGCCTATGAAGTTTATAAAGGATTTTTTTTATATCAATTACCATGAACGGCGAGCAGTACTCGTAATCCTGACCCTGCTCGTTGTCAGTACCACAATGATTTTCATTGTAGGTTCTAAAGAAACCATGCCATCAGAAAAACAACAAGCCCATAACGATAGTATCATCAGGCATGCCACGCGGCAACAGCCAGGCTATTATGAAGACGGACTTCAGTCGAGCGAAGTATTCGCCTTTGACCCCAATACGGCAAGCCAATCTGATTTCCAACGGCTGGGACTGGAATCATGGCAAGCCAGAAGCATCATCAAATATCGAAATAAAGGAGGTATCTTCAGGACACCTAGAGACTTTGCACGGGTTTACGGACTAACCAAGAAGCAATTCGAAAAACTGCTGCCCTTTATCAGAATTGGTAAAGACTACCAGCCGGCTGCCAACTTTTACCCAAGAGAAAGATACAACTACGGCTATCAAGAGACGGCTATAAGAACTAGAGAAGAAAGGAAGAAAGACACTATCCAATACAGTTATCCACGAAAACTGAAAGAAGGTCAGTATATCAACATCAATTCTGCTGATACGACCGAACTGCAGAAAATTCCCGGCATAGGCTCTTACTATGCCAGAAGCATCATCCGTTACAGAGAGCGGTTAGGCGGTTTTGTTTCCATGAGCCAGATACAAGAAGTGGAAGGCGTGCCCGAGACAGCCCTCCACTATATGAATATTGATGCAAAACATATCAGAAAAATGAATGTCAACCAGCTCAGTTTAACCGAATTGCGCAAACATCCTTACCTGAACTTTTACCAGGCAAAGGAAATCGTAAACTACCGCAGAACCCATGGTCCGCTGAAAAGTGCTGAAGAGCTGCGTCTACTCAAAGACTTTCCACCTGCCGAAATAGAAAGAATCAAGCCGTATCTTGCCTACTAGGAGCAAGATAGCCTGTCTGCAAGTTTGCCGGTTTTGCTAAATGACACCAAACTGGTGCAGGAAGATAAGGAAAATACAGATTGGACAGATAAAACGGATAGTGAACAGGAAAACAGGGAAGAGAGTTCCCTTCAAGGTTCCCCAGTTGGTAAACTCATCACGCACAATCTTCTTTGGCACATACCATCCCAGGAACAGACAGGTGATGAACGCTCCCAACGGCATGAGCAGCTGGGCAGTAAAGTTGTCACAATTGCTCAAGAAATCCTTGCCGAAGAAGCCCAAATCAGGTACGGCACCCTGAGAGAGCGAACAGAATACAGCTATGATGCAGCAAACGACGGTCTCGAACCAGGCTCCCTTGGCACGGCTTATCTTACCCTCCTCATAAATAAAGGCGGTACCTATCTCGTGCATCGAGATGGTAGAAGTCAGGGCTGCCAATACAAGCAAAGCATAGAACAACACCGAAATCACATAACCGACAACCGGCATGTTACCGAAAGCCTCCTGGAATACATTTGGCAAGGTAATGAAGATGAGCGAAGGACCGCTGTCTGGCTGCACACCTACCGAGAAAGCTGCAGGGAAGATCATCAAACCTGCCAATACGGCGATTACCGTATCAATGGTCACAATCTGAGTAGCAGACTTCAAGAGATTGGTCTGTCTGTTGAAGTAAGAGGCATAAGTACACAGACAAGCCGTACCCATGCTCAAAGAGAAGAACGCCTGTCCCAGCGCTTCGAGCAACACGTTTTCATCTACCTTAGAGAAATCCGGCTTCAGCAGGAACTCCACTCCCTTCATCGCTCCCGGCAGAGAGCAGGAAGCTATCACAATCACAATCAACAGGAAGAAGAGCATAGGCATCAGTATCTTGGATGCTTTCTCTATACCATTGCGCACACCGCGTACTACCACCATGTGGGTAAGCAGGATAAAACCTACTGCCCATAAGGTAGGACGGATAGGATCGGCTGAAAAGGTCTGGAAATAGGTCTTCACATACTCTGCATCGCCATGAACACCGCCCATGATACTGGCATAGAGATACTGCAGGCACCAGCCAGCCACTACGGCATAGAAACCCAGGATAATCATAGAGGTGATGATACCCATCAAGCCCAAAGCACCCCAAGCCTTATGCTTACCCAGATTGGTATAAGCACGGGCTGCATTGGATGCAGAATGACGGCCGATGATGAATTCGCTCATCATGCCAGGCAATCCGAGTAGGATGATACATACCAAATAGATGAGAATGAAGGCGGCACCACCATTCTGACCTGCCATATAAGGGAAACGCCACACATTACCCAAACCGACTGCCGAGCCGGCTGTGGCAAGAATAACGCCCAACTTACTACCAAAATTTCCTCTTGTTTCCATTATCTAAATCTTTAATGTGTAGTGTTTGTTGTTTTCCGACGAAACGGGAGATGCTACACCTTATTATATATAGTTATATCTGATTATATTATCTATCCGATTACAAATACTTTATCCGAAGACCCCAAACTGGTTCAGGAATACCAGGAAGATGAGGACAGGACAAACGAACTTAATCAGGAAAAGATAAATACCGAAGAGACGGCCCTTCAAGGTTCCCCAGTTAGTAAACTCATCCTGTACGATCTGCTTAGGTACATACCAGCCCAGGAACAGGCAGGTAAGGAATCCTGCCAGAGGTAGGAATATCTGACCCGTAACGAAGTCGAACCAATCGAACAGCGCCTTTCCGAAGAACGAAAGCTTATCTGTTGCACCCAAAGAGAGCGAACAGAAGGCTCCGATGATGGCACAGGAAACCGTAACGATGGTAGCACCCTTCTTGCGGTCTATCTTCAACTCCTCGTAGAAGAAAGAGGTATTCACCTCATGAAGTGACATCAGCGAGGTCAAGGCTGCTACCGACAGCAACACGTAGAAGAGCAGCGAGATAATCCAACCCAGTACAGGTAACGATGCAAACGCCTGATTAAAGACATTCGGCAAAGTGATAAAGATGAGCGAAGGACCACTATCCGGTGATACTCCTACTGAGAAGGCTGCAGGGAATATCATCAGACCAGCCAGTACTGCTACCAGCAAATCGATGATGGAAATCTGCAAAGCACTCTTAAAGAGATTGGTCTGACGGCTGAAGTAAGAGGCATAGGTACAGATACAGCCCATACCGATACTCATAGAATAGAACGACTGACCCAAGGCATTCAGGAACACGTTTCTGTCTACCTTTCCGAAATCAGGCTTCAACAGGAACTCCACGCCCTTACCTGCATCCGGCAACAGACAAGCTGCTACCACAATGATCAAAAGCAGGATGAACAGGAGAGGCATCATCACCTTAGAAGCCCTCTCTATACCGCCGCGCACACCATGAATAATCACGAAATGACAAATCAGGAATATCGCTACCGTCCACATAACCGGACGCACAGGATCAGAAGAAAACTCCTTGAAGTAATTCGCCACAAAGGTTGGGTCACCATGCAGTTCGCCCATGATGCTGGCATAGACATACTGCAGACACCAGCCCGAAACCACCGCATAATAGCCCGTAATCAGGAAACCGGTAAGCACTTCAAGATAGCCTACCCACTTCCAAGCAGTACCATTAGAGAGTTTGGTATAGGCACGTGCGGTATTAGAGGCACCATGACGGCCGATGATAAACTCAGAAATCATACATGGAATGCCCAACAGGAGCACACTTCCGATGTATACCAGAATAAAGGCTGCGCCACCTTCCTGACCAGCCATATAAGGGAAGCGCCATACGTTACCCAAACCTACGGCGCCACCTGCTGTAGCAAGAATCAATCCAATCTTGCTACCAAAACTTCCTCTATTTGAATCAGTCATTTCTATCTTTCTATTACTAATTTCTTATTTTTTAATTTTTCTTCGTGCAAAATTATAAAATAATTCTGAAATATATGAATTATTTGAAAGTAAAAACACAATTTTAGTAATATTTATGCAATTTAATCCGTTTTAGGACGCAGAAATGACCTTTTCGATACATTTTCTAACGATATTCAGCCGGCAAGGTATCACGCCACTTCGAGAAAGGATTGCCCAAGAGATGCGAATTGTAGAATCGCTTGTCGCCTGTTACCTCCATGCCGATGAAATCAGGTTTCTCATAGGCTTCGGTCTCGCTAGCCAACTCCACCTCTGCCATGACCAGACCTTCGTTATCGCCATAGAACTCATCTACCTCGAAGGTATGACTGCCACTTTTCACAAGATAGCGACGCTTATCGATGACGCCACCCTGACAAAGCTGCAGAAGATGCTGCGCCTCGTCCATCGTTATCTCCTTTTCAAACTCATAGCGGGTCATGCCGCCATTTACCGACTTACCCTTAATAGTAAGGTAAGCCTTCTCATCCCGTGTGCGAACCCGCACCGTAGCCCCCTCGGCAGGAATATATCCCTGCTGGATATGACTAGAAGAAAAGGCGGCGCTTTTGTAAGCGTCGCCCTTCTTAACGAGGAATTTTCTTTCTATTTCTAATCCACTCATAGTCTTATGCTAATGATGCTGCATAGATGAGAAAAAGAATACCGAGGGCTATCAAGCCACCGAATATCCACTTGATTACTTTCTCGCCTTTTGCAGCCTGTTTCTTCTGATAAGCCTCATGTTTGGCTCTTCTTAAGTCTTTATTTCCACTCATAGTCGTATGTTTTTTAGATGATTATTGTTGTTCGTCATCATTCGTAGGGAACTCCATCAGGTATGCCTTGATGAAATCATCTATCTTGCCGTCCATCACGCCATCTACATCCGATGTCTGATAGTTGGTACGGTGGTCTTTCACACGACGGTCGTCGAAGACATAACTTCTAATCTGGCTTCCCCACTCTATCTTCTTCTTACCAGCCTCAATCTTAGCCTTAGCCTCCAGACGCTTCTTCATGGCGCGGTCGTAGAGTTGGCTCTTCAAGAGCAACAGGGCTTTGGCACGGTTCTTTGGCTGGTCACGGGTCTCGGTGTTCTCGATGAGGATTTCTTCTTCCTCGCCGGTATCAGGGTCGGTATACCAATAACGCAGACGGACACCGGATTCAACCTTATTCACATTCTGACCACCGGCACCACTCGAACGGAAGGTATCCCAGGAGAGCTTGGCTGGATCAACATATACCTCGATGGTATCATCTACCAGTGGAGTTACGAAGACACTGGCGAAACTGGTCATTCGCTTGCCCTGGGCATTGAAAGGAGAAACACGCACCAGTCGGTGCACACCGTTCTCGCTCTTCAGATAGCCATAAGCGTACTCGCCGCCCTCGATGGTCATGGTCACGCTCTTGATACCAGCCTCATCACCTTCCTGCATATCGGTGATGGTTACCTTGTAGCCATGAGCCTCAGCCCAGCGCATATACATACGCATCAGCATCTGTGCCCAGTCCTGGCTTTCTGTACCACCGGCACCGGAATTAATCTTGAGCACGCAGTCCATCGGGTCTTCCTTCTGGCGAAGCATGTTCTTCAACTCCAGGTCTTCTATGGCTTTTATCGCCTTGGCATAATCGGCATCCACCTCTTCCTCTGTCACCATTTCGTCTTTATAGAAATCGAAGGCAAGCTGCAGTTCATCGGCATAAAGACGTACAGTCTTATAACCGTCGAGCCATTTCTGTATGCCTTTTACCTTCTTCATCTGCTCCTGAGCATACTTCGGGTCTTCCCAAAAGTCAGGAGCCTGGGTGCGGAGCTGCTCCTCTTCGAATTCTACTTTCTTCTGGTCTATATTGAGATAGTGATGCAGAGCGTCAGCTCTGTCCATCACATCCTTCAACTGGTCAGCTGTAATCATTAACTCTTAACTTTTAACTTTAAACTTTATGATTACTCCTCATACATCTTGTCAATCTCCGCCTTGTAGTTCTTGTTGATGATAGGGCGGCGAATCTTCAAGGTATTGGTCAACTCACCCGACTCCATAGAGAAGTGGTGAGCCAGGAGGGTAATGCGCTTAATCTGCTCATAATAAGCCAGATGCTGCTGGAGAATCTGGATACGGTCCATCAGCATCTTCTGCACCTTTTCGTTAGCACACAAATCTTCACGGCAAGTGAAGGCGATATGATGCTCACGTGCCCAGTCCTCCACGAGACGGAACTCTGGAACGACGAGGGCTGATACGAACTTGCGCTGGTCGGCAATCACAGCCACCTGATCGATAAACTTATCTACCAGGAGCAACGATTCTACCTGCTGCGGAGCGATATACTTACCATTCGATGTCTTGAACAGGTCCTTGATACGCTCGGTGAGATAAAGCTCGCCATCCTTCATGTAGCCGGCATCACCGGTATGGAAGAATCCATCCTTGTCGAATGCCTTCGCATTGGTGGTATCACGATGATAATATCCCGGAGTGATGGTAGGACCCTTGAGGAGCACCTCATTATCCTCACCTATCTTTACCTGAATGCAAGAGATAGGGCGCCCCACAGAACCCAGACTGCGTTTCTTGTCAGAATGATCGCAAGATACGGTGGCAAGACTCTCGGTCAAACCATAACCCACCACCATATTGATACCGATGGCATGTACAAATGCCTCTACTTCCGGACTTACATAAGCACCCGCTGTAGGGAAGATATTAGGTTTATCCAAGCCCAACTGCTTGCGAACCATGCTCAAAATGGTCTTGTTGATAACCTTATATTCCAACTCCAATGTCAGAGGAGGGCGCTTGCAGTTTGCCAGATATTCTATATTCCGCTTCTTTCCTACTGCCAAGGCATGGTAGAAGAGTTTCTTCTGAAGAGGACCTGCATCATCCATCTTTGCCTTTACGGCGATATACACCTTCTCCCAGAAACGTGGCACACTACACATACAGGTAGGATGCATCTCTCTCATACTCTCCTGAATTTCATGAGGATAAGTATTGATGATGAGTTCGGCACCTTCGCTCAAGCAGAGATATGCCCATCCACGCTCAAAGATATGGGTGAATGGAAGGAAATCAATGACACGGTCCTTTTCGGTAACAGGAATGCACTCATTGTTTGCCTTCAAAGCAGCATAATACTGGCTATAGGTAAGCATCACGCCCTTGCTATCTCCGGTTGTTCCACTGGTATAGAGGATATTAGCCAAGTCATCCATACTTGCCTGCTTGTAGAGTTCCTCTACCTCCGTCTGACGAGGAAGATTCTCACCCAACTTCAGGAAGTCCTTGAAATAGAGGGCAGCAGGGTCATGTGTACTGATGCGCACGCTTGAATCGAAGATGATGATACGCTCCAGAGAAGGACAGAGGGCAAAGATACGGTGAGCCTTGTCATACTGCTCCTGTTCGCCAACAAAGAGGAAGCGAATCTGCGCATCATTAATCATATATTGAATCTGCTGCTCGCTGCTGTTGGCATAGAAAGGCACAGAGGTTACTCTGATACCGTACGCACCGAAGTCGGTGTACAGATAATGCACACAGTTCTGCGAGAAGACAGCGATTTTGTCAAGAGGTTTAGCCCCAAGATTCAGGAGGGCATTGCTCACTTGTTTCACTCTTAAGGAAAAGAGGCTGAATGAAACCGATTGCCACTGGTCGCTGCCAAACTTTCTGAAAGTTAAAGCAGTTTTCTCTCCCCATTTCTTGGCGAGATCATGTACCAGTACCGAAAGATGACTATTAATCTGCATAAGCTTATATTTATATTCTGATGCAAAGATAATAGAATTTGTTAAGAACACAAAATAAAAAGATATTTTTTCCACTTTATCTGCTCTTTTTTTCGTATCTTTGCAAAAAAATCAAAGAATAGGGAGATTATGATGACACAAGAAGAATATGTAAGCGATGCCGTGGATTTGCTGAAAAAGCTTATCGCCACCCCATCTGTAAGCAGAAACGAGAAGGATGCTGCCGACATCATGGAGCAGACCATCCGCAAATATGGTTTCGAACCTCATCGTGAGGCGAACAACATCTGGATTATCGACCCTCATTACGATGAGAGCCGACCTACCCTGCTGCTCAACGCTCACATCGATACCGTGAAGCCTGTGGCTTCATGGACACGCAACCCGTTTTCACCGGATATAGAAGAGGGTGTACTTTACGGCTTGGGCAGCAACGATTGCGGCGGTGGACTCTGTTCGCTCCTCCAGATATTCAGAATGCTGACCGCAAAGCCTCAGCAGTATAATCTCATCTATCTGGCATCTGCCGAAGAAGAGGTTTCGGGAAAGGATGGCATTACCCGTGCCCTGCCTTTGCTTCCGCATATCGACCTTGCCATCGTAGGTGAACCTACCGGCATGAACCCGGCTGTTGCCGAAAAGGGACTGATGGTGCTGGATGTGATTGCTCACGGAAAGAGCGGTCATGCTGCCCGCAACGAGGGAGTAAACGCTATCTACGAGGCATTGGATGATATGCGATGGATTCGTGACTATAAGTTTGAGAAGGTAAGCGAGTTCCTGGGACCTACCAAGATGACGCTTACCGTAGTGAATGCCGGAACCCAGCACAATGTGATTCCGGATAAGTGTACGATGCTTGTGGATATCCGCACCAACGAGTTCTATGACAACGAGGAGGTTTACAAGTTTATCTGCCAGCACCTGAAGAGCGAGGTGAAGGCGCACAGTTTCCGTCTGAAGTCATCCCGCATCGACCCGGCGCATCCTCTTATCAGGAAATGTGTAGCCATGGGCATGAAGCCATTCGGCAGTCCTACCCTCAGCGACCAGGCTCTGATGCACTTCCCTTCGTTCAAACTGGGTCCGGGCGAATCCTCCCGCTCCCATTCAGCCGATGAATTTATCAAAATAAGCGAGATTTCGGATGCTGTAGCTAAATACCGGAAACTCTTGGATGGAGCCAGCATCTGAAAGAGACATTCGTAATCTACATCTCCACTTTCAGCAGCTTTATCTCCTCTGCCGTCAGCCCCGTCATATCCATGATAGACGCTTCATCCATACCCTTTGCCAGCATCTTCCTGGCAATTTCAAGGCTTCGCTGGTTCATGCCTTCTTCTATGCCTTCAGCTCTACCTTTCTCCATGCCTTTCTCCATGCCTTTTTCCATACCTTCTTCCATTCCTTTCTGGTATCTGTCATCCAGAAGGGTTCTTTCAACACTTACCGAATCCCAGAATTTATCATAGGCTCTGAGTTCGGCATCAGTAAAACCGGAAACTTCAAGATCTTCTACGGCTTTTCCAATCTCTGGGTCATTGAGCAGGTCGGCAGGAATATCCTTCGTATTGGAATTTATTTCTGTCAGGAAACGGAGCCACAAGACCATCATGCGCTTATCGGCAATGGAATGTGGAGTGAACTTAGGGAGTTCAATGAAGGTAAAATGCAAGCCTTCGATGATCTTATTGCTGTCCTTATCGTGCACGATGCGGTAGTTGTGGATGAAATCTGGAGTATCATGCGCAAAGATATCATTTATCAGGTTGAGAGAATACACTGGTTGCAGTTCGCTGTATTTTCCTCCCTTTTTTGCCTGACTCACATAGAGTTTGGATGCATTGAACAGTACGCGCTGCTGGAAAGCGTCGGACCATTCCATCTGCATTTCCACGCAGAACTTCCTGCCTCTGACATCGGTGCAGAGTACATCCACTATGGTGTTCTTGCCCCCTTCGAGCTGAGGCACAAGTTCTGTAGGCAGATACTTGATTTTGCGTATCTGCTCCTCGTCGCTGAGTGGCAGGAGGGCGTTCAGAAGGCTGATCAGTCTTTTAGGATGATTGCCGAATATCTTCTTGAACGTAAGGTCTGCCTTAGGATCTAAGTACTTCATAACCATCTGTTTTAAAATTCTATAGCGCAAAGTTACGGTTTTATTTTCATATCTGCAAGAGTTTTCTAGGATTTTTAAAGGTAAAAAAGTAAAAAGGTAAAAAAGTAAAGATTTTGCTATCCCCAATACTATCTGATAACTTTTTCTAAAACTTTTCGACCTGTACGGTTGAAATTACCCACACGCCCTGGGCTAGGAGCTTACTTGCGAAACTTGAATGCATACTTTTGCACGCAAGCGTATGCTGCAGATTATTCAAGTGGTTCAGTCAGCTTATTCAAGTGGCTCAATCAGACTACTCAAGTGGCTCAATCAGCGAGTACAGCCGTCTGCGTAACCCAGTTCAGTCGAATCCTTAACCCAACGCAGCCATATCCTTAACCCAGTTCAGCCACATCAGTTGGTAAACGGAAGTACATCGTTTGTTTACCTCATTTGAGTGCTCAATGACTACCAGGGAGAATTAGCCTTTCTGAGGGTACCATCAGGGACAATAACAGGTACCATCAGAGACAATCATGAGTTTTCTGATATGCCCGAATGACTACCAGGGAGAATCTTAAATATATATTACTGAATATCAGACAGTTAGGTACAGTTTTTTCTTCCCTATACTATACCAAGTATATTATATATATACATTTACATCTTTTACACTATACGTAATACGGGAGGAAAAAGATTTTTTTTTCAACAAATCAGCTTTTAAAATGCATTTTTTCTCTTCAAAAATTTGCATAAGTCTGAAATAAATATTACTTTTGCAACATGAAAGCGCGGAGAATGCGATTCTCCTCCCGATGAAGGACACCGGGAAATGCTTTCGGTTAAGGATTAGAACATAGCTCATTGAGTAGGATTCAGCCCCAAAAGGTGAGTGATCAAACTGTAATCCTTACAGGGCATTCTATGCCTGATAAATTTGATGAAAATTTATCGGCATGGATGCAGAGTAAGGACATAAGTTTGACAGCAAGAGAAAAGGCTGAAACTCCTTCCATCACGGATTGAGAATTTTTATCTTGTTATGTTTTCCTTACTCCAATTCCATGCCGGTTTTCAATAAACAACAACAAGACTTGCCCCAATCGGTAGGCCATTAACAATTTTAAAAGAAACCTACAATGGAACAATTTAATCAACAGCATCCGGGCGGGCAGCAGGCCTTCCCTCAGACAAACCAACAAGAGAAACAACTGATAGCCATCCTTGGCGTACAGGGATTGTCTTACCAGAACTATTCTGTGCTAGAACTCAAAATCGTTCTGCAGATTATCAAGCATGCCCAGAAAGCCATCTTGGGCTATGTTATCCCTTATCAGGTAACTTCACAGACTTTTAATGGCTTCACCGCAGAACAGAGAGCTGCAGACCACACCGATGTCATCATGAAACTGTCGGAGTTTCCTTATGGTGCTCATCATTATCCGCAATTGCGCGATGCCATCAAGCGTATAGAATCCCAGCCCATCCTGCTGCCGTTTAAGCTGGAAAAACAGACATTATACCGGAAATTTGCATGCCTGTTTAAGAGTGAGATATACCAAGACCGGCACAAGAACTGGATGGTAAAATTCCGCTTCGACAACAACGTGATACGGTTTTTCTACAGTTTCGACAAGGGAGTCAGCCGTATCGACCTCAATGCCATCAACCAATGCCGCAGCGCATCGAGCATCAAGTTATATATCATCATGAATTGCTGGGGTGCAAAGGGATTCACCATCTGCAAAACGGCGCATATCCAGCAACTGATGCATGGCAGGGAAGATTACTACAAGACCTGGTCGGCACTGGACAACAAATGTCTGACTTTTGCCTGCAAAGACCTCAAGCGCCTTTACCAGAACCACATCATCGACCAGTATCTTACCTATAAGCCTTTCTTTCTGGAGGAGGGTAAAAAAGAGAAGCATCACCTGCCCGAACACATCACCTTTACCCTGCACGACCGTCGCACTTCTGGCGAAACTGCGGAGGGTGCAGAAGTGAGCAGCGAACTGAGAGGACAGCGGAGCAAACTGAAACTCCGGCTGCAATACAATTATGATGTGAGCGAGAAGAAGGCTGACCAGCTGAGCGGCTATCTCAGGTTAGATATGATTGGCGACCTGGAGGACTTCTTCATGCGAAAGGATTATTACATAGCCAACTGCAGGCGTTCGAACAAGAAGATGAACATGGGTGGCTATATGACCACAGCGATGATAGGTTTCTTTAAGGATCATGGTGTAGAAGGATTGTAAAAAATATAAAGCTTATGAATTATCCCCAACGTATGTACAGCAAGACCGAGCTGGGTCTGCTCTACTTTCCCGACACAACCGACGGGGCAACAGCGCGCCGTCATATCATGGGATGGATTAAGCGTTGTGAGCCCCTCTGGAACGAGCTGCAGCGCTTAGGCTACCAGGAGCATAGCCAGTATTTCCCTCCCCGCCAGGTATTCACCATCTTCGAATACCTGGGCGAGCCGGGGGCATAAAGAAAAAAGGGTGTGTCATAAGTCCAGATAATGGCAGCAAGATGCCCTGAACCAACGGTCACCGGCCGAAGGGAAAGGTAAAGGGCAAAAGCTCCTAGCCCAGGGCGCTGCCCTGGGCTAGGAGCTTCTGCCCTTTCAGGGCGTGTGGGGCAACTATTCATACATTATCGGCTCATTCATACATTATCGGCTCATTCATACATTATCTGCTCAGCCAAGCCTCCGGATTGAGTTTGGCAGTCTCCTTGCGAAGCTGGAACTGGAGGATGTTATCAGAGCCAACACTACCCAAAGCCTGACGGGTACTTACCTTCTGACCTTTATGAACGCTGACCGATTTCAGATTACAGTAAACAGAGATGTAGGCACCATGACGGACCAGCACGTTCCACATGCCACCATAACCGAAGACGGCACTCACCTCACCATCGTAGATGCTGCGAGCCACACAACCCGGCTTGCCCTGGATATTGATACCCTTATTGTCGAGCGTTACACCCTTCAAACCTTCTACATGATACTGACCGAAATGACTCACCACACGGTAACTGCCGCTGATAGGCATCGGCAATCGGCCACGGTTAGCCTCGAATCCACCGCTCAGCATGCGGTCTACCGAACTCAAGGTAGAAGCCTCCTGTGCCTCCTTCCTGGCAGCGGTAATCTCACGGGTACTGCGTTCCGCATCCATCTTCGCCTTCAACTCGGCAGCCCGTCTTTCAGCCTCCGCCTTTCTTGCAGCCTGTTCGGCAGCAGCCTCACGGGCAGCCTGTTCGGCGGCGGCACGCTTGGCAGCCTCGGCAGCAGCACGCGCCCTAGCCTGCGCTTTTGCCTTCGCCTTAGCCTCAGCCTGGGCAGCAGCCTCCTCCTGAGCCTTTCTTGCAGCCTCGGCAGCCAGTCTTGCTTCTTCGGCAGCCTTTCTGCGGGCAGCTTCGGCAGCAGCCTCACGCGCCTTGGCTTCGGCTATACGACGGGCATTCTCCCTGGCAGCAGCCTCGGCAGCAGCTTTCTTGCGAGCCAGTTCCTCGGCACGCTTCTTGGCGGCAGCAGCGGCAGCAGCCTTTCGCTTAGCCTCGGCAGCAGCACGGGCTCTCGCCTTGGCAACTTCCCGAGCAATCAGACGGTCAATCTGTGCATTGATTGCCGCATCTTTCTGACGCTGGTCGGCAATCACAGCCTGAATGGTCTTCTGCTGTTTCTGCAGTCCCTGCACCATTTCCTGCTGCTGGGTCTGCTTACCTTCCAATGCCGTCTTCTCCTGCTTACCCTTATATAATAAGGTGTTCTTATGTCCCTTTACATGCTGCAACTGCTGGTGCTTCTCGTTCACCTGCTTCTGCTTAGCCTTTACAGCCTCGCCCTGCACCTTCTGATAGGAAGAATACTGGCGGATGAAGGAAAGGCGGCGATACATCTGTGTCAGATTCTTGGCACTGAAGATGAACATCAGCTTGTCCTGAACCGTATGATGACGGCTCATATAGCGCATGGAACGGATATACTTGTTCTTGCGATCCTGCAACTGTTGCTGAAGCGTTTTCAACTGTGCCTGCAGAATGCCGATATTGCCGTCAATATGATGGATATCCTTCTGGATACCGTCAATCTTCTTCTGACGCTGGTCTATTTCTCCGTTCAGCGCCATCAGGTCTTCAAGACGTTTCTTCACATCCGCCTTATTTCTCTGCAAAGCCTGCTCCTGTTCTCTGATCTTCTTCCGGATAGAAGCGCGCTGTCCCTGCAAACCTCGGATAGAGGCATTACTATAGGTTGCCGCCTTGCGTTCTGCTCTGGTTGACGCAGCTGATTTGGATGTTTTTTTGGACACATGCCTTCTGCTGTTCTTCTTTCTGGCAGGAGTAGCAGCCTTCTTTTTCGCAGTTACGGCAGTCTTCCTCACCGGCTTCTTCTGGGCAGTATGGTTCTGCGCAAAAGGTGCGAGCGAGAAGGTGATTGCCATGATGAATAATAAGATTCGCTTCATTTCTTATATTAAAAACCCATGTTCTATAATTTCAAACTCTTGATGAGTATTTACATACTCAATATCTTGCTGAGCACATCAGTTGGAGAAATCTGCTTGTATTTGCCCGAAATCTCGGTCTGAGTGCTCCATTTGCTGTCGGTCTTCACCTGATTCAATTCCAGATTGATTTTAGCCTCCTGCTTTTTCCTGGTAGCAGTAGTGGTCATCGACAGATTCAGGGAGGCAGGGAACATCTTGACGCCTACACTCTTGAAGTTGCCGTAGTCGACGTGGAGATTGGAGGTGCCGTTCTGCGTACTCTTATAGACAACATCTGCTGCTGTGATACGGCCGGTAGTGCGGTTGGCTGTCCAGGCATAGGTCATATTGCCGTTCCTGTAACTTACCGGCACAGCATCTCCTGCCACATCCAGTCTGGCATCAAACTTCTTCAGGTCTGATTCCTTCACGGTCCTTTCGCCCGGCAGGAGCAGCTGGTTCCAGAAGAGAGCCTGCAGAGAATAGAAGGAGATGCCCTGCTTCTTGAGGAAGTCTACCTGGGTATAATCTGCCTTGATATATTCCTTGTGCAGACGGTCGATGATAAGTACATGGTCGGGAGTAAACTCCAGACGGCCCACCTCTGTACCTAAGATAGGAATAAAGAGCTGGATGCGGATGATTTCATCCTTACGCATGCTCAGTTTGCCCGGCACGGTAATATCCTTATCACCAGCCTGGAGAGTAAACGACATGTTGCCTACAATATTCTTGGTATACACCTGATTGTCTGAAACCTTCTGTACGAAAGCCAACTTCTTGAGCGTCTCACTCTGACGAGAGTCAGAACCCTTGGTGGCATTCTCTTTCTGATGACTGGCTGATGTGGAGCCAGAGCCCTGTACATTCTTGCTGGTTCCGCAAGAACCGAGGAGCAGGATGCTGCAGGCTGCGGCAAGCAGCATCATCTTATTCTTCTTCATTATATATTTCATCTTTCCTGATTTTTCTACTTTCCGTTTATTTCTTCTTACCTTTTCTAACTGACTTTTTCGTAGCGGCAGGTTTCTGCTTTGGCGCATTACGCTTCTTCAGTTCTTCTTCGGTAATATATTGTCTGTTCTTAATCTTCCATGCCAACACCTCAGTCTGGTTCTCGCCGGTATAGGCTTTCTTCCAGAAATCTACGGATTCATCGGCCATACCGTTCATATAATAGATATCGCCGGCATGTTCCAGAACCGTACTGTTATCTGCGGTGGAATCGCGGTTTTTGAGTGCCTGATCTATATAGGTCTTGGCATCAGCATAGCGTTCTTCCATAAAGAGAATCCAAGCATAGGTATCCAGATAAGTACCGTTGTTCGGCTCTGCCTTGATGGTCTTGTAGCTCATCGACTCAGCCTTATGCAGGTCAACGCCCTTCTCGCTCAGATAGTAGGCATAGTTGTTCAGCGCCATCACGTTATCATCTTTCCATTGCAGGCAGGAGTCGTAAGCCGCAAAGGCTTCCTGCTCTTCACCTTTCTTATGAAGGATATCGCCGGTTACGGCATAGAGGTCAGAAACCAGGTTAGCCGGCGACTGTGCATTCACCTGCGCCAATCCGAGACGGAACTCACGGAGCGCCTCGTCTTCCTTATCTTTCTGATAATACGCCATTCCACCGAAGTAATAGAACACCATTTCTTCGGGATTATACTCCTGAGCCGCCTTACATTGCTGGGAAACCAGGTCATATTTCTTCTCGTTCCAGAGCATCTGTACGAGTTGCATTCTGGCATTCACGTTATCCGGAGCTATGGTAAGCACCTTTTCGAAGGCACGGCAAACAGAGTCGGCCGGCATCTTCTTCAAACTCATATAAGCAGCTCTCATCTCTGCCACTTCGGCTGACGGATGAGCCACGTTGAGCGCCTTGTCAAACAGCGCAATCACCTTGGTAGAATCGCCCCCTTCGCTCTCGTTCTTCTGAATGAAAGAGCGGTACATCATCACCTTGGTCTCCAGATCCGATTTCGGACTCATCAATATCTTATCGAGCATCTGCTCGGCAAGCTGCTCCTGATGGGTGGCATTATAATAGTCGTAAAGCGACATCTGGGCATAGGAATTGTCAGGCTCTTCCTTCAGCACATCGGTAAAGCACTTGTAAGCTTCCTTCTGGCGGTCGTGCTGTACGAGCCAGTTGCCCAGCATTGTCTTGTACTGCATATCCAGCGGATGCTGGTCTACCAGCGACTTCAGTTCCTGATAGGCAGCCTTCTTGTCGTTCATCAGTTCATAAACTCTCATTTTAGAGAGGGTGAACTGTTCGCTTTCACCTTCTTCCACCTCAAGACGCGAAATGGTTTTGAGTACTGATTTATAATCTTTATTCTGGGAATAAAGCTGAACCAGGATGCGGAGGGCATCGGTATTATCGTGGTTTTTGGCATACAGATCCTCATAGGCATTGATGGCAAGATCGTATTTCTGGCTACCTATATAATATCTGCCCAACTGCTCTGCATAGGTCTGATTTTCCGGATTCAGTTCTATCGCCTTCTGCATATAGGCAAGTGCCAGGGAATCCTGCTTGAGCTGAGAATAGAAAAGCGACTCATAGAAATAGGTTTCAGCCGCCTTCGGGTCAATCTTCCGGGCATGCTCAAAGAGGTCGAAAGCTGCCGAATAATTGCCGGCAGCCTGCTGGCGCGCTCCCTCCAGGAAGAAATAGTTGTAGCGCTGGCGGTCGTTTGGAGAGAGATGATCCTCCTGAACCGCCGGCTTCTGAACCGGCTGCACCTTCTTCTTACGGGCAAGCGACGGCATGGCTACCGAACCCAGCAAGACCAGCCCCATTGCCCAACTGATATTTCTAAGATTCATCTTCACGATTCTAATCCTTTCTATTCTATCTTTAATAATCTGTTATTTTACACCCGTATGACCGTATCCGCCGGCTCCACGTTCGGTTTCATCGAGCTCATTAACCTCGATGAAATCGCATTGTTCGTGCTTGGCCAGCACCATCTGGGCTATACGTTCGCCATCGTTGATAACGAAATCCTCTGTAGAGAAATTGATGAGCAGAACCATGATTTCACCGCGATAATCGGCATCGATGGTTCCCGGCGTATTCAGTACAGTAATGCCATGCTTCAAAGCCAGACCGCTGCGAGGACGGATCTGCGCTTCATAACCTGCAGGCAAAGCCATATAAAGACCGGTTGGCACCAGTCGCCGCTCCATAGGATGAAGCACGATTGCCTCATCGATGTTTGCACGCAAATCCATGCCGGCACTCTGAGGTGTGGCAAACGCAGGTAGAGGCTGATGCCCCTTGTTGATAATCTGTACTTTTATCATGACTTTTTCTTTTTTATCTGTGTCTGAGTTTAATAATCTGCAAAAATAAGCAATTTTGATGGAATAAATGAATTTTTGAGGATAAAAACATGTAATTTATCATATTTTATTTTGATTTGTGCTTACTTTAGTGTATTTTTGCGCTACAGAATCAAGTAATACAATAATATGGAATGGAAACAACTGATATCCAACAAGCGTTTCGGACAGGAGCATAAGCATGCCGAGCGCCATGATGATCGCTCTGAATTCAAGCGCGATTACGACCGTCTTATCTTTTCATCGGCATTTCGCCGCCTGCAGAACAAGACGCAGGTTTTCCCTTTGCCGGGCAGCATCTTCGTTCACAACCGCCTCACCCACAGTCTGGAGGTGGCGAGTGTGGGCATGTCGATAGGTAACGACATTTCCCGACGTGTCATCCAGAAGCGGCCTGAACTGAAGGATACGCTCGTTGAGGAGATAGGTACCATAGTAAGTGCAGCCTGTCTGGCACATGATTTGGGCAATCCGCCTTTCGGTCATTCCGGCGAGAAAGCCATCCAGACTTTCTTCTCTGAAGGACCGGGTCAGAAAATAAAATCAATGGTTTCATCGGAGTTTTGGGATGATATTACGCATTTCGAAGGCAACGCAAATGCCTTCAGAATCCTGACCCACCGGTTCAAGGGGCGCCGTCAGGGAGGCTTCGTGATGACCTATTCCATGCTTGCTTCCATCGTAAAATACCCGTTTGCAAGCAGTCTTGCCGGCAACCACGGCAAATTCGGTTTCTTTGCTTCCGAAGCGGAATCTTACAGGAAAATTGCCGATGAATTGGGCATTTTTTGCAAATCTGCACCGGGTGAGCCTCTCAAATACGCCCGCCATCCACTTGTATATATGGTAGAAGCTGCTGACGATATCTGCTACGAAATCATGGACATCGAAGACTCCCATAAGCTCAAGATTCTTTCCTTTGCCGAGACCGAGCACTTGCTGCTGAGTTTCTTCGATGAAGATATCCAGCAGAAGATACGCCAGCGCATCATCGACGAAGAAATGACTGACGAAAACGAGAAAGTGGTTTACATGAGAGCCAGCGTCATCGGCAAACTGGAGAACGAATGTGTGGCAGCCTTCCTGGCGCACGAGGAAGAAATCCTTGCCGGAACTTTCGAGGGCAGTCTCATCGACCACATTTCCGAGCGCCAGAAAAAGGCATACAAGGAATGTGAGAAGATCTCCTACTCTAAGATTTACCAAAGCAAGCCGGTGCTCGACATAGAACTGTCGGGTTATAAAATCATGGCAACTCTGATGGAGGTTTTCATAGAGGCAGCCGTCAACCCATCGCGTTTCTACTCCAAGCAGCTCTTACGCCGGGTAAGCAGCCAGTATGATATAGAGAACGAGAATCTGGAGGAGCGCATCATGGCGGTAATTGATTATATCAGCGGCATGACCGACATCTATGCGCTCGACATCTATCAGAAGATCAACGGAATCAGTCTGCCTATTGTATAAGGGAAAATGTAAGGGATAAAACAGATCTTAAACTAAAAAAATAACACGGACAATTTGATTTGTCCGTGTTATTTTTTTCTTCTTATTTTAAAAACACCCCGTATAACGGCATGTTGGTGATATTAGCCTGCTGACGATAAGGCAACATAGAATAACGGATGGCTGAAATATCCGGATGCTCCAGCAGATAATGATGAAGGGAGGTTGCCTTGACGCTTGTACCCCCTTTTACCTCAATAGGCAATAAGACACCATCACGCTGAATCAGAAAATCCATTTCCATACGAGAAGTATCGGAACTGTAATAATAAATATGCTGCAATCCGGATGCAAGCAACTGCTGCAACACATACTGTTCCGTAAAAGCTCCTTTATATTCAGTAAATACCGCATCACCCAAAAGAACCTCCTTGGCAGACGTATCAGCCATGGCGCCCATCAACCCGCAATCGCATAAATAGAGCTTAAACGCCGATAAATCTTCATAAAACTTCAGAGGCAACTCCGGCTTCGATACCTTTGTAATCTTATACACCAGTCCAGCATCCACCAGCCACTGGATGGCAAGTTCAAATTCCTTGGCCCTACCGCCCTTCTTCAATACACCATAGACAAACTTTTTGTTCTCCTTCGACAACTGCCCCAGAATGGATTGCCAAACCATATCAATTCGGGGCACTTCCTGTGATGGAGCATGCTTGGAGAAATCACTGGCATAGTTGGAAAGAATCTCGTTCTGCAGGCTGCGCACCTGATTGAGCAACTTATTTTCAGCAAAAGCCTTTACCACTTCGGGCATGCCACCTACATAATAATATTGTCGCAGCAAATCCTTCAGTTTTTCGTGAAAAGCATTCATCAGTTCATAATCATGGCTGTGCATCAGCTTCAGCAACTGCTCCTCGCCCATCGCCATGAGGAATTCCTCGAAATCCATCGGAAAGAGACGCAAAGTCTGCACCTTGCCTACAGGAAACGAAACTCCTGCATGTAAAGCGACTCCCAGCAGAGAACCAGCTACTACAATATGATATTCCGGGGCATCTTCACAGAAATATTTCAAAGCCTCTAAAGCCTGCGGGAATGCCTGCACTTCATCCAGAAAAATAAGAGTTTTGCCTGGAATAATATCTACCCCAGTCAAAGCACTTAAGCCCTGAATGATTCTGGCGACATCAAAATCACCCGAATAGATAGCTTGCAGGTTTACATTCCTATCGCAACTTACGTAAGCCAGACTATCAAATTCCTGCCTACCGAATTCCTTAAGGACATAAGTCTTTCCACATTGTCGTACACCATTAAGAATCAATGGCTTGTGGTGCTCCTGACTCTTCCATTCCAGAAGCTGTTCATATACCTTTCTCTTCATATCTTTACACTTTTAGACACATAAAAATGCCAGAACGATACACTTTTCGACACATGAAACCATGCTATCATTACACTTTCTGACACATAAAACCTGCGCAAAGATACACTTTTCGACACATAAAACCAAAATTCCGCTGCCTTTTCCGAGATTCATTAAGACTATTTAACCCAAGTTGTTTTGCCCCATACGCCCTGGGCTAGGAGCTTCTGCCCTTTCAGGGCGTGTGGGGACATGATGGTGTTCTGATGCCTGGGGCGTGTGAAGCTTACATGCGAAACTTGAATTAAATACCTTTTTCCTTATAAATCAAATTATTGGCTCCGCTCGTAATCTTCAGAGCCTCAGGATGTTCCTTAATAAAACTGTTGATATGGCGAACTCGCTTCTCTTCCAAAATCTCATCGATGGCGATGAGGATACCGGTCTCCTCCACATCACCAAAACCATAGTTGATGGCGGTACCGAAAAGCTTCATCGTAGGACTCAGACTCATGTAGGCATTAACAAGAGGAGGAATATTATAACCCAACTTGCGAACTTCACGGTTCAGAATACGATAGTCTGCCTTGAAGTCATCTTCTGTAAAGATGGCAGCCAAATCACTCTCCGGAATATCCAATGTCAGCGGTTTCATCGGGATTACGAGATTCTCCTTGTCATCAAAATGCTTCTTGAGGAAATAGAGAATCATGTCGCGGCCACGACGGATGTAAGACGGATACATCGTCATCTTGCCGAAGAAATATTTTACTTCCGGATAGAGAACCGTCAAGGCGCCCAAACCATCCCAGAGATTGTCGAGAGCAAAGATGCTCTTGGTGTTGGTACGCACATTCTGATATTCGAGCGAAACGAAAGAACGGCCCAACTCTACGGTATAAGGCATATACTCCTTGAGAAACTTGTCGGAGAAATGGAACATGTGGCTGGTTGCCAGCTTAGGCTGTCCCTTCTCATCGAGCTCCCAGTCCTTACCCAAGAGATAACGGTAACCGCCGATAATCTCATCGGCTTCAGGATTCCAGACAATCAGCTGCTTGTAACAGTTGTCACCAAAGTCGAACTCATCAAGATCCATAGATTTGCCCGTTCCGCCTCCCGCTTCGCGGAAAGCGATTTCACGAAGTCGACCAATCTCTTTCAGCACATTAGGCGAATCATTTGCCGTAACGATGTAAATCTCGTTATGGCTCTTATTGGTCATTCTCAGTTGCTTGTCGGGTGTAAGCTCGCTCTTCAGGAGCTCACGGTCAATCGGTTGGATGATTTCTTCTTCCATATTACTCTTCTTCTATGCTATGATTCTACGATTTCGTTAATATAAAACAATGTTCCCGGGTTTTGCAAACCATTAAAGTTCATAAACCCTGTCTTCAACATACTGCGCCCACTCGGTAGCCGACTTGCTCTTATCAAAAGTCTGCCAAGGAATCGGTTTGCCGATGGAGATGCGGAAATGCTTGCCCACATTCCTGTACATCTCGTCAACCAGGAACAGCATGGCGAGATTAAACGGCAGATACTTGTCGCTAAATCGGGCGATGCGGTAGAAACGTTCAGAGTTGCACCCTCCGAAATGGATAGGCACCACATCGCGCTGATATTCTATACTCTTAGAGATAAACGTCTTCTTCCAAGGCAGGTCGTGGATGGTTCCATCCTTGCGCTTGCGGCTGTTCAAGCCTGCCGGAAACATCAGCATGTGGTTGTCACTCTTGAAGCCCGCCTCCACCATCCGTGGGAAATCGCGACTCTGGCGACCCGTCTTGTTGATGCCGATACTTACAGGTTTCAAACCCGGCAAGTTGAGCAGAAGATCATTCACCAGATAGCGGAACTTGCCATCATAGTGCTTGCCGATGATGGAACCGAGACATACACCGTCCTGTCCGCCCAGAGGATGATTGGAAACAAAGGTATAGAGTTTGCCGTCGTTCTTGTCAGGCAGGTTTTCCAAGCCTACGATTTCAACATCCATCTTCAGATAGCGCACACATTCGGTGAGCCATTCAGTACCCGAAAGGCCACGGCTCTCCCACAAGAACCTGTTCACCTCGTCCTCGTGAATAATCTTCTTGAGCCAGGAAACCAGGAAGCGCGGTACGAATTTCACCTTGCTTCCCATCTTGCTCTTAAGAATCTTATCTATGTCTATCGTTTTCTCTATTGATTCACTCATGTTTGCTAAAACTTATATAAGTTAGTGCAAAAGTAACTCAACTTTTTCAAATACGTGCCATTTTTTCCAAAAAAATAGCAAAAAAGCGAAAATTTATTAGTTTTTTAAAACTATCACGACAAATCGAGCCCATTTTGTACGTATTTTTACAAAAACTTCACACTTGATGAGACCAAAAAGGCGATGCCCGAAACTGGAAGGTGAAGTTGACCAAAAACAACTTTTTCATTAAGTTTTATAAATTTTGTGGGAAAATGTAAGGCTATATGGAGATTTTTATGTACCTTTGAACCCAAATTTATACATTAATAAGTACGCACGCAATATTATAACGCGATAAGACAGCAAAAAGATATATGATAAAGACAGCAGAAACATATCACGTACCGGTGCTCCTCAAGGAGAGCGTTGACGGGTTGAACATACAGCCAGGAGGCATCTATGTAGACGTAACCTTCGGTGGTGGCGGACATTCCAGAGAGATTCTGTCGCGCCTGACTGAGGGAGCGCACCTGTACAGTTTCGACCAGGATGCCGATGCAGAGCGCAACGTGGTGGCAAACGAGAACTTCACCTTCGTATGCTCCAACTTCAGATTCCTGAAAAACTGGATGCGCTACTACGGGGTAGACGGACTCGACGGACTGTTAGCCGACCTGGGCGTATCGAGCCACCACTTCGATGACGAGACCCGCGGTTTCTCCTTCCGTTTCGACTCCCCACTCGACATGCGCATGAACAAGCGTGCAGGCAAGACTGCTGCCGACATCGTAAACGAATATGACGAAGGTGCCCTTGCCGACATCTTCTACCTATACGGTGAGCTGAAGAACTCGCGCCGCATCGCCTCGGCACTCGTCAAGACAAGAACCGAGAAGCCCATCCTTACCACCAAAGACTTCATGGCAGCCGTAGAGCCCCTCTTCAAGCGGGAACGCGAGAAGAAAGACATGGCAAAACTCTTCCAGGCGCTGCGCATAGAAGTGAACCACGAGATGGACGCCCTGAAAGAGATGCTCCGCTCAGCCACGGAACTTCTGAAACCGGGAGGCCGACTCAGCGTCATCACCTATCACTCGCTGGAAGACAGAATCGTAAAGAACATGATGAAAGCGGGCAATGCAGAAGGCAAGATAGAGCAGGACTTCTTCGGAAGAATAGAAACCCCTTTCAAACTCGTGAACAACAAGGTAATCGTTCCCGATGCCGACGAGCAGGAAAGGAACCCTAGGAGCAGAAGCGCCAAACTAAGAATAGCAGAAAAGAAATGATAAACGATAAAGACATAAACATCAGTGAGAAGCCTATAGCCGAAGAAAAGGCACAGGCATCACAGGAACCGCCGAAGCAGGAAACTCCGCAGCAGGAGCCACAGCAGCAGGAGGCTCCACAGGCTTCGCTCAAGGAAGTGATTGCCAAGCAAGCCATTGAGGAAGAGGCGTCAGGATCATCGAGCTTTACGCTGCGAAAGATTCTGGGTGGAGACATTCTTACCGCACAAATCATACGCCGGCAGATATGGCTCGTTATCCTCATCGTGTTTTTTGTCATTATCTACATATCCAACCGATACAATATCCAGAACGATATCATCGAGTTGGACAAACTGCAGAAAGAACTGCAAGACACCAAATACAAAGCGCTGTCTACAAGCAGCCAGATAACAGAGAAGAGTCGTGAAAGTAATGTGCTCGACATGCTGAAGAACAACAAAGACAGCGTGCTGCACATCGCCACCCAACCTCCATACATCATAAACGTACCCGAAGAATGAGCAGCAAATTTGATCACAAGAAAGTAATGCCCCGCTACAGCGCCATCGCCATCATCATGACGATTTTCGCCATAGCCGTAGTGGGTAAAGCGCTCTACATCATGACCGCCAAGCATGATTACTGGATGAAGGTGGCAGAACGGCAGAAGAAGGATTCCGTGACCGTAAAGCCAAACCGAGGCAACATCTTGAGCTGCACAGGACAGCTGATGGCAAGTTCGCTGCCGGAGTTTAAGGTTTTCATGGACTTCAAGGCGCTGAAAGATGCAGAAAACGACTCGCTGTGGGATGCCAAGCAAGACTCCATCTGTCTTTGCCTGCACCAGATATTCCCGAACCTGAGCGAGTCTGATTTCAAGAAGCACCTCACCGAAGGTCGCGCCAAGATGAGCCGCCACTGGCCGGTTTATCCGAGGCGTGTAGACTATAACACCTTCACCGAGATAAAGAACATCCCTGTATTCCGCCTGAAACCCTACCAGAGCGGTTTCCACTGGGAAGAATATAATGCACGAACCAGAACTTACGGTTCGCTGGCAGGCCGTACCATCGGAGCCATGTATGGCGCCAAGGATACCGCCCGCTTCGGTCTGGAGCTGAGTTACGACTCCATCCTGCGAGGCACCAACGGTATCGTGCATCGCCGCAAGGTTCGCAACAAGTTCCTCGACATTACCGATACCCCTCCTATTGACGGAGCCGATATCGTGACCACCATCGATGTGAGCATACAAGACCTTGCCGAACGCTCACTCATCGACGAGCTGAAGGAAATCAACGCCAATGTGGGTGTAGCCATCGTGATGGATGTACCTACGGGCGACATCAAGGCCATCGTAAACATGGAGAAATGTTTCGACGGCGAATACAGAGAAATCCACAACCATGCCGTGAGCGACCTTCTGGAGCCAGGTTCGGTGTTCAAGCCAGCCTCTATCCTCGTAGCGCTGGACGACGGAGTGGTAGACACGACCTATCACGTAGAAACCGGTGGCGGTATATGGCCGATGTACGGCAGAGAAATGAAAGACCACAACTGGCGAAAAGGCGGATACGGAATGCTGACCCTCGCACAGACCCTGTGGTACAGTTCGAACATCGGTGTGAGCCGCATCATAGACGACCATTACCGCAACAACCCAGAGAAATTCGTAAAGGGTATCTACCGTACCGGTCTGCACGACGACCTGAAGATTCCACTGGTGGGAGCAACACCAGCCAGAATCCGCATGCCGCACAGAAACAAGAACGGACAATATGACAACTGGGCAAAGACCAGTTTGCCATGGATGAGTATCGGATATGAGACCCAGGTACCGCCTATCTCTACCCTCACCTTCTACAACACCATCGCCAACAACGGCAAGATGATGCGACCAAGATTCGTGAGCAAGGTAATGAAGAACGGAGAAACCATCATGGAATTTCCTCCTGAAGTGATGCGCCAGCAGATAGCCAAGGAGAAGAGCATCAAGGAGCTGCAAACCATCCTGGAACAGGTGGTAAGCGTGGGACTGGGAAAGAAAGCCGGTTCGCCTAACTTCAAAGTGGCAGGAAAGACC
>NZ_CP156891.1:1920000-2077500 GCF_019249795.2 Segatella copri | reverse complement strand
ATGTTGTGAGCAAAGACATCGCCAGGTGTCACGAGGTAAGCCAGATCCTTATCTACTTTCAGACGTCCTACGAAGGTATCTTTAGCGCGTTCAAGGATTTTGTTGACCTGTGCCTCCTTGATGTGATTCTTACGACGAGCCAGGAAGGTGAATTCCACCCTGTCGCCATTAAGTGCTCCCATCGAATTGCGTTCAGAAACGAAAATAGGCTTCTCGCTATCATCAGGGATAACAGAGTTTTTGCCATTTGCCTTTCTGACAAATTTACCTTCCATCACCTGTATGCTTTGATTCAGGCGATAAGAATTATCACTTACCTTAGCCAGGTAGTCATCCCATGCCATTTCCTCCATAATGTCAATCGCCAGCATCTTGAGCGGATGCGTCGTAAGACGGAGGGAACGGAATATCTCTTTAAAGCTGAGCGTTTCGCCCGGTCTTTCGGCAAAGAATTCCTGCAGCATCTCAGTGAGCTGCGCTTTGTTCATTCTTTTGCCACCTTTTTTACCTTTTCCCATAAATTATGACTATTATTAGTTTTATAAGGCAAAGAAACAAAAAAAAAAGGAGAAAACAAAGTTTCTTGGCATCTTTTTTCGTTTTTTATTAAATATGAGGCAAAACTGACCATAATATTTCTTCATTTTTCGTATTTCAGAGCAGAATATAGCTTATTGATTCTTTTTGTCTATTCGTAAATGTAGTTCTTCCAAAATTGTGTTTAGGGGGTCTTGGATGTTACAATACTGTTACAACTTGAAATATCGGTAACAAATATTTCGTAATAACGGAAATTCTTATTATATTTGCAACCGAAACGTAACAAACATTTCCACAAATACAAATGAATATGGATACAAGTCAATATCTTGTGATTTTTTTTCAGATTCTCGGTTCTTTAGCTTTGCTCATCTATGGTATGAAGGTGATGAGTGAGGCCTTGCAGAAGATGGCAGGATCTCAGTTGCGCCACATTTTGGGCGCTATGACAACCAACCGATTTACGGGAATGCTTACAGGTACCTTTATTACCTGTGCCGTTCAGAGTTCCTCTGCAACTACCGTTATGACGGTTTCTTTTGTAAATGCAGGTTTGCTGACTTTAGCCCAAGCTATTTCCGTTATTATGGGTGCCAACATTGGTACCACGTTTACGGCATGGATTATGTCGCTGGGTTATAATGTAGATTTAACGATTGTCGTATTCCCTGCGTTCTTCCTCGGCATTATGCTGATTTATAGTAAGAAGCGCCGTTATTTCGGAGATTTCCTTTTTGGTATCGCCTTCCTCTTCTTCTCGCTCGTTCTGTTGAGTAGTGCGGGTAAGGCTCTTGATCTGGAACATAATCCGGCGGTTATCGATTTCTTTGGTTCTTTTGATACGAAGAGTCATTTCACGATTGTAGTCTTCCTCCTGATCGGTACGCTTATAACCTGTATCGTACAGAGTTCGGCAGCTGTGATGGCCATCACCATCTTACTCTGTTCTACGGGTGTACTTCCTATCTATCTGGGCATAGCCTTGGTAATGGGTGAGAATATCGGAACTACCGCTACAGCCAATCTTGCCGCTTTGGGTGCCAATGCCCAGGCTCGACGTGCAGCCTTGGCCCATCTGGTATTCAATGTCTTTGGTGTAATCTGGGTTCTCTGCCTGTTCTATCCATTTGTAGATTTCGTTTGCTCTATCGTGGGGTATGATCCTGATGGTGGTATGTCTGCGGCACAGAAGGCAAAGTTGTTGCCAATTGTCCTGGCGATGTTCCATACCTGTTTCAATGTTTGTAACACGGGCGTTCTGATTTGGTTTATCCCACAGTTGGAAAAAGTTGTCTGCAAACTTATCAAGCCTAAGGCAGATAAGGAGGATGAAGATTTCCGTTTGCGCTTTATCCAGGCTGGCATCATGAAGACACCAGAACTTTCAGTCTTCGAGGCACAGCAGGAAATCGGAAGTTTCGGCGAGCGTATCCACCGTATGTTTAGTATGGTGAGAGAGTTGCTGGATACTCAGGATTCCAAGACTTTCGACAAACTCTATGAGCGTATCGAGAAGTATGAAGGTATTTCTGATAATATGGAGATAGAGATTGCTAAGTATCTTGATCAGGTGAGCGATGCTCATCTGAGTGATGATACCAAGGCGAAGATCCGTGCGATGTTGCGTGAGATTTCTGAAATCGAGAGTATTGGTGACAGTTGCTTTAATCTTGCCCGTACCATTAAGCGCAAGGGTGAAAACAAGGAGGAGTTTACTGCCAAGCAGAGTGAAAACATTCATCAGATGTTTAAGTTGGTAGATGAGGCGCTGACTCAGATGAACTATATGTTTGCTCATGAACGCCATTCTATCAGTCTCAATCATACGTACAATATCGAGACTGAGATTAATAATTATCGTACTCAGTTGAGAAACCAGAACCTGGATGATGTGGATAACCATCTTTATACCTATGGTGTAGGTACATTGTACATGGATATCATTCAGGAATGCGAAAAACTGGGTGATTATGTGGTTAATGTCGCCGAGGCTCGCATGGGAGTCAGAACATCTGAGGCTGTATAATGCAGAATGTTATTGATAGAAAGAATATAAAAGTAATAAAAGCAAACGGGGAAGTATCAATGGATGCTTCCCCGTTTGCTTTTATTACTTTTATATTCTGAATGTTTTTATTTTTCCAATATTTCCTTCAGTTCCTTCATACCATCTGAAGCCCCTTTCATGATGTGCTCTATCTTGTAATATCCATTGGTGTTTACGGCACCCGGGTCTATCAGATAGATAGGAATGTGAGGCTTGGTATATGAAATCAGACCTGCAGCAGGATAAACGTTGAGTGAGGTTCCGATAATGACGAAGATATCGGCTTGCTGTACAGCTTCGGCTGCCGGCTCAATCATAGGAACGCTTTCGCCGAAGAAAACGATAAATGGGCGCAACAGGCTTCCATCTCCAGCTTCGGTTCCCGGCTTTACCTCGCAGTCATCCTCAGGTAATTCCTTGATGTAGCGATAGTCGTAAGGGTCGCGTGAAGAGCAAACCTTTGATAGTTCGCCATGCAGATGGATTACATTCTTGGAACCTGCCTTCTCATGCAGATTATCTACATTCTGGGTGATTACCGTCACATCGAAGTCTTTTTCCAGTTCCTTGATGAGTTTATGCCCCTCGTTAGGTTGCGCAGCATAGAGTTTATGGCGCAACATATTATAGAAGTTTGTTACTAGGGTAGGGTCAGCTTCCCATCCCTCATGGGTAGCTATCTGTTCTACAGGATAGTTTTCCCATAATCCATCATTGCCACGAAAAGTTTTGAAACCACTCTCCACAGACATGCCTGCACCGGTTAAAAATACGAGTTTCTTCATCTTATCACGTTTTAATTATTCATATTTTCTTAATCTTTTATTAAGAATGCACAAATTTAGCAATTTTTCTGCAAATAACATCGTTTTAAGCGAGAAAAATGTTATCTTTGCACTCGTTTTAAGGACAAAAAGTACATTTTAAGATTATTAATACATTATTATAAATAAATTTTATGGATAAAGTAAGTTATGCTTTGGGCATCGGCATCGGTCGCCAGTTGGCTTCTATGGGTGCAGAGAGTTTGAATATTGATGATTTTGCACAGGCTGTAAAGGATGCCATCGCCGGTAAACTTCAGCTCGGCGAGCAGGAGGCTCAGGAGTTGGTACAGAACTTCTTTGCAGAGCAGGAGGCTAAGGCTCAGGCTGCTGCTGCCGAGAAGGGCAAGGTTGCTAAGGAAGCTGGTGAGAAGTTCCTCGCCGAGAACGGCAAGAAGGATGGTATCATCACTACTAAGAGCGGTTTGCAGTATCAGGTTTTGCGTGAAGGTAATGGCAAGGCTCCTAAGGCTACCGATCAGGTTGAGTGCCACTATGAGGGAACGCTTATCGATGGTACTAAGTTTGATAGCTCTTACGACCGTGGTCAGACTGCTACCTTCCCATTGAACCAGGTTATCGCTGGTTGGACAGAGGGTCTTCAGCTCATGACCGAGGGTGCCAAGTTCCGTTTCTTCATCCCTTATCAGTTGGGTTATGGCGAGCGTGGTGCTGGTGCATCTATCCCTCCATTCTCAGCATTGATTTTCGATGTAGAGCTCGTTGCCGTTAAGTAATCTGTTAGTAGATATATTTAAATGAAGTAAAGGCAATCCTGGAATATAATAGATAAAAATAAAGATTTAAAATATAAATAAGGAAATGAAAAAGTTATTTTTCGGAGCCCTCGTGGCTTGTGCTGCTGCAACATTCGTAGGTTGTGGCAATTCTACTCCTAAGGCAGATCTCAAGACTGATGTAGATACTATGAGCTATGCTATGGGTATGTCTCAGACTCAGGGTCTGAAGGAGTTTATGGTAGAGCGCATGGGCGTTGATACTGCTTACATGGATGATTTCATCAAGGGTCTTAACGATGGTGCCAACGCTGGTGACGACAAGAAGAAGGCTGCTTACTACGCAGGTATTCAGATTGGTCAGCAGATCTCTAACCAGATGGTTAAGGGTATCAACCACGAGGTATTCGGTGAGGATTCTACAAAGTCTATCTCTCTGAAGAACTTCATGGCTGGTTTCATCACAGGTACTACTGGCAAGAAGGGCTTGATGACAGTTGAGCAGGCTGCTCAGATAGCTCAGGCTAAGATGATGGCTATCAAGGCTAAGAACATGGAGAAGGAATATGGTCCTAACAAGGTTGCTGGTGAGAAGTTCCTCGCTGCCAACAAGAAGAAGCCAGGAGTTGTTACTCTGCCTTCAGGTGTTCAGTACAAGGTAATCAAGGAGGGTAACGGTCCTATGCCAAAGGATACTTCTATGGTTAAGGTTAACTACGAGGGTAAGACAATCGACGGCAAGGTATTCGATTCTTCTTTCAAGCGTGGCCAGGCCGTAGATCTCCGTGCTAACCAGGTTATCAAGGGTTGGACTGAGGCTTTGGTTCACATGCCAGCAGGTTCTGTTTGGGAGGTTTACATTCCTCAGCAGTTGGCTTATGGTGAGCGCGAGCAGGGGCAGATCAAGCCATTCTCTGTATTGATCTTCAAGATTGAGTTGATTTCAGTAGGTGGCAAGTAATTTTTGTGGGAACTCATTTTTATAGAGGACTTATAAATGAAGAAAATATTAATGACAGCACTCGTCCTCGTGGCGGGTGCTTCTTTGTTTACAGCTAGTGCTGCAAGCAAAAAGAAGGTTAAGAAGGCGGCTACTCTTGTTGAGTTGAAATCATCAGCCGATTCTTTGAGTTATGTAGCTGGTATGAATGCCACTCGTGGTCTGATTCCTTATATCCAGCAGAGTTTTCAGGTAGATACTGCCTATATGGAGAATTTCCTTCGTGGTTACAAGGATGCGCTTGCCATGGGAATCAATCCTAAGACCGTAGCTTATTCTGCAGGTATGGAGGTTGCCAAACTGGTAGAGAAGCGCGTATATCCTGGCACAAAGGAAGAGTTGAAGAGTACAGACGATTCTATCAGCCATGCTATGTTCCAGAATGGTTTTATCGCAGCTTTGGCTAATGATACAACATTCTTTACCTCTAAGGCTGCTGCCGATTTCCAGAAGGAAGCTTTGGCTGGTGCCGGCGAGAAGTTCCTTGCTGCTAATGCCAAGAAACCTGGTGTAAAGGTGTTGCCTAGCGGTTTGCAGTATAAGGTGATTACCGAAGGTCATGGCGAAGTGCCTAAGGCAAGCGATGAGGTAGAGGTTATCTACGAGGGTCGTCTGATTGATGGTACCGTTTTTGATGCTACATCCAAGCATGGTGGCAGCAAGACAGATAAGTTCCGTGCCAACGGATTGATCAAGGGTTGGACCGAGGCGCTTACTCTGATGCCTGTGGGCAGTAAGTGGCAGCTTTACATTCCTTACGAGTTGGCTTACGGCGAGCGTCAGGCTGGTCAGATTCCTCCATACTCTACTTTGGTGTTCGATCTTGAGCTGGTTAGCATCGTAAAGCCAGAGGTTAAGCCAGAGCCAGCAGACAAACAGAAAGAAGATGCAGCAGTAAAGAGTGCCGACAAGAAGGTTGTTAAACCTGTAGCCAAGAAAGCTGCGCATTCAAAGAAGAGAAAGTGATTACGAAATTCATTTCAACAAGTAATTACTACTAAAATATAATAAGGTAAGAGTCAAGGATAGAGTGTTATCTTTGGCTCTTTTGTTTCTTTTACGTTTGTGTTTGTTGCTTTTGCATAAAAAACGGGAAAGCGAATCTGTTAGTTCTCTTATTTGCGTTATCTTTGCAGAAGATAAGCTGCACTCGGCAAAATATTCAAGCAAGCTTGATATTCTGCGCTCGTTTGCATTATCTTTGCACATGATAATAAACAACTTCAATAATTATATTTTTAACCTAAAAGATAATGATGAAACAAATTACAACAACCGTATGTGCAACTGTGCTGATGGCTAGTTGCTGTAACATAAACAATACGGAGCAGCAAGTGAACCAACAGGTAGATGAACTCTACAGCAGAATGTCACAGCCAGAGCGTATCGCTCAGTTGAGAAGTGGGTATATGGATGAGCTTTTTGATGCGGAAGGCAATTTGGATACCGTCAAATGCAAGCAGCTCATTCCTTATGGTATTGGACATTTTTCCCAGTACGCCAGTCAGGAATTGGTTGATGCCAATTTCTTGCGAAAGCGTGTAGCTGTTGTACAAGATTGGTTGATGCATCATACCCCTAACGGAATCCCGGCTCTTTTTCACGAGGAAGTTCTTTCGGGTATCAATACGCAAGATGCAACAGTCTATCCACAGCAGATAGGTCAGGCTTGTTCGTTCAATCCAGAGTTGGCAGAGCTCAAGACTTTGCAGACAGGTACTGCTCTTCGCAAGATGGGTGGCGTATTGTCGCTTTCCCCTATGGTAGACGTCTGCCGTACTCCAAGTTTTAATCGTCTGGAAGAATCATACGGTGAGGATGGCTATCTTTCTGCCGTTATGGGTACTGCTTTTGTCAAGGGTCTTCAGCAGGGAGACCTCAAGAAGGGAGTGGGAGCTTGCTCTAAACACTATCTGGGATATGGTGGTGGCGGTGATGCTGATGAGAAGGAGATGATGGAAGATATTCTTTTGCCTCATGAGACGATGATTCGTCTGGCAGGTTGCAAGGCTTTGATGCCGGGTTATCATGCTGTTCATGGTACCAAGTGCGTGGCAAATAGTGAGATTCTCAACGATATTTTACGAGATTATCTCGGATTCGATGGAATGGTGGTGAGCGATTATACTGCCATTGACCAGTTGCCGGGACTAGATACTCCTCTTCAGAAAGCTGTGGCTGCTATCAATGGTGGCAATGATGTTGATTTCCCTAGAGGCGAAAACTATCAGTATTTACAGGAAGCCTTGGATAAGGGACTTGTTAAGAAAGAAGTCTTTGAGCGTGCTGTAAAGGATGTTCTGCGTTATAAAATTCGTGCAGGACTGATGGATAAGAATCCATATCTGTATAGTACGGAGGATGTAAAGCTTGATACTAAGGAAGAACGGCAGACGGCTTACGATATAGCTAGCCAGTCTATTGTCTTGTTAGAGAATAAAGGTGTTTTGCCTCTTGTGAAGGAGGCTGATGTTAACAGCGCCAAGCAGGTTAAGAATATCTTGCTCACGGGTCCTAATGCCAATTCCATTTGGGCGATGTGTGGCGACTACTCTTTCCCTTCTATGTTCTATTTCTGGCAGAGTTGGAAGAAAAAGTGGGATGATAGCCACTTGCCACATATCGTTAAATTGCTAGAGGCAATGCAGGCAAGTAAACCTGAGGGTATTAATATTAAGTATTCTCGTGGTTGTGACTGGACAGAGGAGATAGAGACCAAGTTTGAAGAGTCTGGCGATAAGCGTGCTTGGGAATATCAGCTCCTGCATCGCAAGGTTGATTCTGGCGAGAAGGCAGACAAGGCAGAAGCTTTGGCGATGGCAAAGGAAAGCGATGTTATCGTTGCTGCTGTAGGGGAGAATGTGATGCTCTGTGGTGAGAATCGTGAGCGAGATGGTCTCAAGCTTCCTGGTAAGCAAGAGGAATATGTTGAGGAACTCTTAGCTACAGGCAAACCTGTAGTCCTGGTAGTCTTCGGCGGTCGTGCGCAGGTTATCTCCAAGATAGCTAAGCGCTGTGCAGCAGTCATCCAGGCCTGGTATCCAGGTGAAGAGGGTGGTACAGCTGTGGCTGACATTCTTTATGGCAAGATTTCACCATCAGCCAAGCTGAGTGTCAGTTATCCTAATACTGAGGTTTATGAGCCTATCTGCTATAATTATTCCATCCGGCAGGATGCCCGTGTAGAGTGGCCTTTCGGTTATGGATTGAGCTATACAACCTTTGCCTATAAGAACTTGCGGGCAGTTAGGGAACTCTCTACTGCTTCAGAGTCGAGCAATATCTACTTTGAGGTTACCAATACGGGTAAGGTTCGTGCCGATGAGATAGCGCAGGTATATCTGTCGCCAACTCAGAGCAATCAGCAGATTCATCCTATCCAGTTGCAGGGCTTTGCCCGCATCTCTCTCAATCCTGGCGAAACCAAGAGAGTATGCATCAGGTTCTATACTGATCAGTTTGGTTATTATTCTCATCGAGGCAATCGTCAATGGAACATAGCTCCTGGAACGTATGAACTGAAGATTGGAGCCTCTTCTCAAGACATTCGTCTTAAGCAGCAGATAGTTTTGACGGGTGATAAAGTGGTGAAACCTTTGCGTGATCATTACTTCTCCGAGGTTATCAGATAAGCGTGTGATTTTTCTACTAAAAGTAGCAAAATGCCAAGGCTTTTGGTTAAAAACAGTATAAAAAACAACAAAATGCACGGATATTGCAAAATATTCGTGCATTTTGTTTGCAGTTTCAATAGATTTTATTAATTTTGCTATCTGGTATAGAAAAGTACCTTATAAATAGAATAATATAAAACAAAACGAAATGGAGAAAATAGACAATCTAGACAGAAAGATTCTCGGCATCCTTTCTAAGAATGCCCGTATTCCTTTCAAAGACGTAGCAGCAGAATGTGGCGTGTCTCGTGCTGCCATCCATCAGCGTGTTCAGCACTTGATGGAGGATGGTTTCATCACCGGTAGCGGTTTTGATGTAAACCCTAAGAGCCTGGGTTATTCTACCTGCACTTATGTAGGTTTGAACTTGGAGCGCGGTAATATGTATAAAAAGGTGGTAGAGCGCTTGCAGAACATTCCTGAAATCGTAGAGTGCCACTTTACTACCGGTTCATACACCATGCTGATTAAGCTTTATGCACGCGATAACGAGCAGCTCATGGATTTGCTCAACAATAAGCTCCAGGCTATTCCTGGCGTGGTTTCTACCGAAACGCTCATCTCTCTTGAGCAGAGTATCAAGCGTGAGATTCCTGTACTTCTGGATGAAGATTAATAAGAGTCTCCATACCTGAGTACGATTTTTAGAAGATCTTGAATCATTATTTATTGAAAGATAAAACAAATGGAAACATTTGACTTAGAGTCGCATCTCCAGGATGCATACTCTAGATTTCCCGAAGCGAAGCATCAGCCTGTAATTGGCCTTACTGCCAATTATGAAGGTATCGATGCTACGCTTCGTGATCGTTATTATAAGCAGGTAATAGCGGCTGGCGGTACGCCGGTCATTATTCCTCCTGTTGCCGATGCTCAGGTCATCGTCAATACCCTGGAGCATCTCGACGGATTGATTCTGACGGGTGGCGGCGACCATAATCCGCTGTGGATGGGCGAAGAGCCTTCTCCCCGTCTTCACAACATCAATCAGGAACGTGATGCTGCCGAACTGATGATTACCCGATTGGCTTTCAACCGCCAGATTCCGATGCTTGGCATCTGCCGGGGCATCCAGACCCTCGCCATTGCGCTGGGTGGAAAGGTGTGCCAGGATATCAAGCAGCTGGTAAAGCACAGCCAGGATGCCGACCGTACCGAACCAACCCACATCGTAGAAATCAAGAAAGATTCCACCTTATATAATATATATAATAAGGAGAAGATCTTTGTCAACTCGTTCCACCATCAGGCGGTAAGCGAGCCAGGCAATCATCTGCGCACCATCGCCAAATCTTCCGACCATATTATTGAGGCTGTAGAGAGTAGCGAATATAAGCAGATTCTCGGTGTGCAATGGCATCCGGAATGGCTGGAAGAAGAAGGATTGAAGATTTTCCAATGGCTGGTTAATCAGGCTAACAACTTTTATGCAGCCAAGCAGTTGCATAAGCGCATCCTTACGCTCGATACCCATTGTGATACTCCGATGTTCTTCCCTCAGGGCATCAAGTTTGATCATCGCGATTCCCGCATCCTGGTTGATCTCCATAAGATGACCGATGGTCATCAGGATGCTACCACGATGGTAGCTTACCTGCCACAGCCTCAGATAGGCGAGAGCTTCAGCAGCAAGGTGGCTTTCGATGTAAAGGGACCTGCGCAGTATGCCGACCTCATCTTCGACAAGATAGAAGAGATTGTGAGCAAGAACAGGCAGTATCTCAGCATAGCCCGCACTCCTGCCGATCTTTACAGCGATAAGCGGAATGGCAGAAAGAGCATCATGCTCGGCATCGAGAACGGTCTCGCCCTGGAGCACGATATCAGTAACGTGAAGCATTTCGCCCAGCGCGGCATCGTTTATATCACGCTCTGCCATAATGGTGATAATGATATCTGCGATAGTGCCCGCGGCTGCAATACCCATAATGGTGTGAGTAGTTTTGGCGAGAAGGTGATTCATGAGATGAACCGTCTGGGCATCATGGTAGATTTGAGTCATGGTGGCGAGAAGAGTTTCTACGATGCACTTGATATCAGCCAGGCGCCTATTGTCTGCAGCCATAGCAGCAGCCGTGCGCTCTGCGATGTGCCTCGCAATCTGACCGATGACCAGATGCGTGCCCTCGCAGCAAAGGGTGGTGTGGCTCATACCACGCTCTATCATGGATTCCTGCGTAAAGAGGGTGAAGCCGACATCATGGACGCTATCGCCCATCTTGAGCATGCCATCGATGTGATGGGTATCGACCACGTAGGTCTGGGTACCGACTTTGATGGAGACGGCGGCATCCGGGGGCTCGCCGACTCTTCCGAACTCATCAATTTCACCCTCCAGCTGTTGCGCCGCAAATATAGCGAGCAGGATATTGTCAAGATTTGGGGAGGCAACTGGCTCAGAGTGATGACGCAGGTGCAGAACTTTAAACATTAATGTTATGACGAAGAAAATGAAGATAATTTTAGGCTTGGTAGTTGCTGCCGGAGTGGTAGCTGGAGCTATCAGCTATAAGAATGCGAACAGTTCGAGTTCGCCTGAGGTTCAGGAAGTAGAGGAAGCAGAGAAACTGAATCCTGTAGGTCCTGCCTTTAATGCCGATTCGGCGTTGGCTTATTGTGCCGCACAATGCGATTTCGGTCCTCGCGTCATGAACAGCGAGGCGCACGACAAGTGTGGCGAATGGATTGTGAGCAAGTTCAAGCAGTTTGGTTGCGAGGTAGAAACCCAGAAGGCTGACCTCAAGGGCTATGATGGTACCATTCTGAAGAATACCAATATCATCGCCCATTACAACCCGAAGGCTGAAACCCGCATCTTGCTCTGTGCCCATTGGGACAGCCGTCCTTGGGCTGATAACGACCCCGACAGTACCAACTGGCGCAAGCCTGTAATGGCTGCCAACGATGGCGCCAGCGGAGTAGCCGTCATGTTGGAGATTGCCCGCCAGCTGCAGGCTGACAAGAAGCTGAATCCTAACATCGGCGTAGATTTCGTATGTTTCGATACCGAAGACTGGGGAACACCTCAGTGGGCTGATGTTCAGGACGATGGCGATACTTGGGCTTTGGGTGCCCAGTACTGGAGCGAGAACAAGCCTGAGGGATATAATCCTCGTTTCGGAATCCTCCTCGATATGGTGGGCGGACAGGGAGCCAAGTTCTATCGTGAAGGCATGTCTATGCAGTATGCCGGTGGCATCGTGAAGAAGGTTTGGGCTGCAGCCCGTCAGGCTGGTTTCGGCTCTTACTTCCCTAAGAGCGATGGCGGAATGATTACTGATGATCATATTCCGGTCAACGAGAAGGCTAAGATTCCTACTGTAGATGTGATTGCTTATTATCCAGACTGTCAGCAGAGCAGTTTCGGTCCTACCTGGCACACCGTGAGCGATGATATGGCTCATCTGGATAAGAATGTGCTTAAGGCGGTTGGCCAGACTATGATTCAGGTGCTTTATACTGAGGAATAGGTCGGCATCCCATTCGAATATAAAAGGAAATGTTCCTAGGAAAAGTTGTTGCTTTTCTTAGGAACATTTCTTTTTTCAGCCTGTTTAAATCTTCGTTCATAGACGTTGAACCGCCGTTCAGTGTCTTTGAACCGACATTCAATGTCTTTGAACGGCGGTTCAATGTCTATGAACGGAGATTTCTTCTGCTTGTATCAACAAAAAAACTTAGGTATAAAAGCAATTCCTATTGACTGGAAATGCTTTTATACCTAAGTGTATGGGCTTTCTGAATAAGATGAGCTGGTTAAATCTGCCCCGATTCTACCTGTCTTACCACTCTTTCTGTTAATCTGTCAACGCCGTTCGGGTCGTACTTCTTGTTGAGGCTGGCACCGAAGAGGCTTGCAAATGCCTGATAGAATCCGGCACGGATAGGACCCAGAAAGGCTTGAATCAGGTGATAGGATGAGGAATTGCATTCGCGATACACCAGTTTGATGCAGAGTTTACCCTGTGCATAGGTGAGTTTCTTCATTCTCGGGGTATATTCCTGTTTGATACCTTTCTCCACCAGTTTCATGTGTGCGTCCTTTGCCTTCTTGTTAGGCAGCGTTTCCAGATAATCACCCGTTTCGATGATAATCCTTCTTACCTCTTTGGCTATCGGCAGCACCTTCTTGATGTTGTATACCAAACGGTTGTAAGCCATTCGTTCCTTGGCGTTCTTGAATACCGGCTGCGGATAAACGTACACGTTGTTCACCTGAACATATTGCACGCTGTCATGATCCAGGAGCACTTTTCCTACCTTCACCATCGGTTCAAAGGTAGGAGTATCCATGTCCACCTCCCTGTCTTCAGGGTTGTCGCCATCGGTCTGCGCCATGGTTTGCAGGGTGATGCAGAAGAGCATCGCCAGTAAAAAGCATATTTTCTGTTTCATGTAAATCTCCTCAAAGTTCTTTGACCAGCTCCTTTTCTTCGTGGAGCTTCTTCTATATATAAAGAGGTGTAAGCCCCTTTGTGTTACTAATTACGCCGCAAAATTACAGATTATTTCTCAAATTGAGAAAGATTCTTGGCTTTTTCTTTCTCTTTTTCATATTTTAGCAGTAACTTTGTCTTAATTTAATAAATGAAGTGCCTACTGCAGATGAAGCATGCTCATTCCATAACAGCCCTCTTGTTGAAACTGTTTCTCGTAGGCAGCTCCCAAATTTTCTGTGCCTCATGGGCTCAAGCCCAATCTTCCTCTCTTTCAGAACAGGGCGCCGCGCCTGAAGATTCTCTTTCCGCTTCGCCACCCTGGCAGCAACTGCTGTCCGACCTTTCTTCATCCGAAGATTTCGAGCATGTAGCCTGGCAGGACTATGAAGAAGATTTGGAGGAGATGGCGCAGCATCCCGTCAATCTGAATACGGCAACGAGAGAAGAACTGGAGCGCATGCCGTTTCTTACTGCATCGCAGGTAGAAGACATCCTATTCTATATCTACCGCTATGGACAGCTGAAGAGTATGAGCGAGCTTACCCTGATAAGCAGTATCGGCTGGTATCAGCGCCAGCTGATGAGTTGTTTCTTCTATGTGGCCGATGACGGGAGCAAGCCGGCTTTTCCCAGTCTTAAAACCATCGCCCAGTATGGCAAGCATGAAGTGATGGGCATGCTGAAGGTTCCTTTTTATGAGCGCAAGGGCGATGCGAGCGGAACCGACGGCTATCTGGGTTATCCTTATAAGCACGGACTGCGCTACCAGTTTCGCTACGGCAATTCCGTCAAACTGGGATTCGTAGCTTCTCAGGATGCCGGCGAACCATTCTTCGGAGGCAGGAACACGATGGGTTACGACTTCTATTCCTTCTATCTTCAGGTAAAGAATCTGGGCAGATGGAAGAATATCACCCTGGGCAGATACAGACTGAATGCAGGATTAGGACTGATACTCAATAATGATTTCGGCTTCGGCAAACTCTCAGCCTTAACCTCCTTGGGCAGATCATCTTCCTGCATCATCCGTGGTCATTCTTCCCGTTCTTCTGCCAATTATCTGCAAGGCGCCGCAGCCACCTATACCTTATTAAAAGGACTGGAACTGACCGGCTTTCTTTCTTATCGCCAGATAGATGCTACGCTTTCTGCTGGCGGCGGGGGCATCAAGACCATCCTGAAGACCGGTTTGCATCGCACGGTGAATGAGATTGCCAAACAGAAGGTAGCATCCAATACACTTGTGGGAGGCAACATCAGTTACCGGCATCAGGGCTGGCACATTGGAGGTACAGCCTTTTATACCTCTTTTTCCCTTCCGCTCACGCCCAATAAAAGCCAGCTTTACAAGCGTTTTGCTCCAGAGGGGAATGCCTTCTGGAATGCCAGCATCAGCTATGGTTATATCTCCCATCGCCTCACCCTCTCCGGCGAAACGGCTACGGGCGATTGCGGTTCCATAGCCACGCTCAATGCAGCCTCCTATCTCTGTTCCGACCATTTCACGCTCATGGCTCTTCACAGGTACTATTCTGCCCGTTACTATTCTCTCTTCAGCAACAGCTTTTCCGAGGGGAGCGATGTGCAGGATGAAAACGGCGTATATCTGGGCTTTACCTGGATTCCTGCCCATCATTGGAGCATCACAGCCTATAGCGATTTCGCCTATTTCGCCTGGCCTAAGTATCAGACCAGGGAGAGCACACAGAGTTGGGATAATCTGGTGAATATTCTCTTCCAGCCCTCCAGGGTCCTGACGGTAGGAGGAAGGTTCCGTTATAAGGATAAGGCGGGAACCACGACCGGCCGTCTGCGCCTCTATGCCACAATGGCTCAAAAACGATGGAGCGCCAAAACCAGTTTCGACTATACGATGAGCCAGACAGAAAGCTTGATGACGAATGAGGGCGATGAGCCCAGTAAAGGCTATATGGTGAGCGAGCATATAGGATGGGAATGGAAATGGAAGCAGTTGAAAGGAACGTTGAGAGGCTGCCTGGGCTATTTTCATACTTCCGATTTCGCCTCCCGTATCTACGCTTATGAGCCTGGTCTGCTCTATCAGATGAGTTTCGGCAGCTACTACGGCGAGGGCATCCGTTACGCCTTGGTGGCACGCTCAGAGATAGGTTCCCATCTGCTGCTTATCGCCAAATTGGGTACAACCGATTATTTCGACCGCTCTCATATCTCTTCTGGTTTGCAGGAAATCTCCCGCTCTTCACAATCCGATCTGGAGATACAGGTAAAGTGGAAATGGTAAGAAAGAATGGAGAAAAACGGGAAAAATATATCAAGAATAAAAAATATTAACCGTTTTTCTTGTTTAAATAGAAAAAATGAGTTACTTTTGCATCTTGAATAAATACTGGCTTATAAATGAAGATATTGATAGTTATCCCTTGTTATAACGAGGAAGAAGTGCTGCCTAAGACCTTAGATGTGCTGGGGGCATTGATCAGAAAAATTAAGAAAGAGACTGATGCCGACACAGAACTGCTGCTTGTCGACGATGGCAGTCGTGACCATACTTGGCAGATGATTTCGGATGCTGCCAAGGAGCATGGGTATGTGCATGGCATCAAACTGTCGCATAACCGGGGCCATCAGAATGCGCTTTGGGCAGGTATGGAAGCTGCGGTAGACCATTGTGATGCGATGGTAAGTATCGATGCCGACCTGCAGGACGATGAGAATGTTATCGTGGATATGGTGCGCCAGGTGCAGGAAGGCAAGGATATCATCTATGGTGTGCGCAAGGAGCGCAAGACCGATACCTTCTTCAAGCGCTTTACCGCCCAGGCTTTCTATAAACTGATGCAGAGTGTGGATAAGGAGACGGTTTACAATCATGCCGATTTCCGCATGATGACCAACCGCACCCTAAAGGCGCTGATGCAGTATCCTGAGCGCAATCTTTTCCTCAGAGCCATCGTCCGCCAGTTGGGTTTTCGAGAGGGGTTCGTCTATTACGACCGCAAGGCTCGTGAGGCGGGTGAGAGTAAGTATCCGTTTACCAAGATGCTGAGTTTCAGTATAGATGGCATCACTTCGTTCTCCGTGGCACCATTGAAGTTTATCACCTTCCTGGGTCTGGCGATGACTTTAGTAGCAATCATCATGATTATCTTTGCCTTGGTAGAATATTTCCAGGGCAAGACCATTCAGGGCTGGACCTCTATGCTTGTTTCCATGTGGTTTATCGGAGGCATCATCACCACGGGTGTAGGCATCACGGGTGTTTATATCGGCAAGATTTATACCGAGGTGAAACGTCGCCCACGATACTTCATCGAAGAAAGAGTATAATCTTATCGAAGAAAGAAAATAAGAAGAATATCAATTTGATAGATACAAAAATAGCATCGGTACTTATAATCCCGATGCTATTTTTGTATCTAATCACTAATAATTAATCACTACTCATTTGTTAAGTGCAATATTGGCACTAGTCTTCACGAATCGGTAGAAACCTACCTTGTTGTGCCATTCTACCGTCTTTCTTACTTCCCAAACCTTCTGGAAGGTATAGTCCTTGCCGAATTTCTCAAGGAAATCAGGCATGTCTTCTTCCGGAATCATCAGCACGCCATCCTGTGGCAATACCTTGTCAAACTGCTGGATCTTATCGCCCAGATAGAAGTTGAGGCTGAAGAAATGCAGCATATCTACCGACATATAAGAATAGAGTTTGCTGGTATCAAACTTCTTCTCGATAACTGGCGCCAGATGCTTATCGGTCTTCGTGTTGAGCACAGGTGGCTGCAGACTGGAGTCGAGCATCAGGAAGAGACCCACGATGGTGGCAAGGGTATATGAAACAATATTGCCTGGATTCTTCTTCTTGAGTGCCCGGAAGATGAGGTAAACTCCCCCCAAAGTGATAACCATAAAGATGCTGCATGGGATGAGCAAATCGTTGTTTTCGAGCGCATGGAGCATGGCGATATTGTCTATGGCATGCTTGCCGTGGAAGATGCTTTCTGGCACCCATCCTTTTTTTACCACCAGCAGGGCGATATTGAGAATCAGGGTTATCGAAGCAATCGCCCCGGCATAAACCTTCAAGGCTCCCATCTTCTCCTTCATCATCCAAACGATGTATTCGGCGATGAGATAGGCCATGAACGGATAGCATGGCAGCAGATAAACGCTGCGCTTGCTCTTTGGGATGCAGTAGAAGAAGAGTACCAGGAGGAAGGCGAGCCAGGTGAACACCTGCAGCGGAGTAGCCTTCTTCGCATTCTCAAGGAAACGGGTCTTCGAGAACTTCTTCCATGGCAGAATGAAGAGCGAGAACAATAATAATAAGGTGTAAGGCAACCAGCCCGTGATGAGCGTGAGAAGGTTGTACCACGCTGGGTTCTCGTGCGATTCGTATGCCATCTTGCCCATGAATCGGTCGATGTTCTCTTCCTTCACCAGGCGCAGAAACTCATCGCCGCCTTGCAGATAGGCTGCATAATACCAGCAGAAAGGAATAACGAGCGAGAGCAGGGCGGTTAGAGCCATGCGCCATACGATGCCCCAGAAGTTCTCACGTTGGGTAAGCATGAATACGCCCATCACAAAGCAAGGCAGAATGATGCCCACAGGACCTTTGGTAAGCGTAGCGCCACTCATGCAGAGGATAGCGAGCCAAGGCAACTGGTGCTTTCCTTTCTCCCACCAGCGGTAGAGCAGATACATGGCTCCCACCATAAAGGCGGTGTTCACCATATCTACACGGCAGTTCATACCCGCACGGTGCACCTCGAAGGCGGTGAGCGTGAGGATGGCTGCGATGAGACTGGTTGGGGCGTTCTTGCGCTTGGCATAGAATACGAAGCCGCCAATGGTCATCAATACCAGCGATACGGCGGATGGAAGACGTGAGGTGTACTCATTCACATGGCCGATGAAGAGGCTGAAGAAGGCGATGCACCAGTGGAAGAATGGCGGTTTGTAAGGGATATCACCTCCGTTGTTGATAGGCAGAATCCAGTTGCCATGTTCCAGCATGGTGTAGGCAACCACCGCTTCGCGCGGTTCTCCCTTGGTATTGAAATCTATGAGTCCGAGGAATGGAATCATCATCACGATAGCCAGGATGATGATGAGCCATAGGGCTTTGTTGTACTTGATGTTCATGTCTTATCGAAGTCTTGTTTTGTTATTTTGGCTGCAAAGTTACATATAATTATTTGTTTATAGACAGAATAAGGCTAGAAATTTTGCTTTTATTAGGATATAATTATTAACTTTGCACCCGATTTCTAAAGTAGAATAAAAATGAAACGATATTTTAAGGCTTTTGGGTATCTCCTTTCGGTGCATGTATTGGCATTGCTGGTGATGACTCTGTTCAGATTGGTAGAATTTATCGCTCTGCATGGCATGATTGTAGATGCAGAGGCGAGTAGGGTAATGGCGTTTGTCAAGGGTGTATGGTTTGATAATGTCATAGCTTGTTATATTTCGGTATTGCCTGTGGCTGTGCTCCTGATAGCAGCCAGCCTGGGGTGGTGTCATCGCCGTTTGCTGCGTGGCATCAACATCTGGTATGCGGCATGGTTTGCCATCGCCTTCATGCCTTCGGCAGCCAATACTCCTTATTTCCAATATTTCTTCAAGAACATCAATTCCAGCATATTCGGGTGGTTCGGCTATGTAGCCACCACATCGGGCATGCTCTTGCAGGAGTCTTCCTACTGGCTCTATATCGCCCTCTATTTCGTGTTTACGGGGTCGTTTATCTATGCGCTCGTCCGTCTGCGCCGCTACTTCGAGGGACTCTTCCTTCTGCCTAAGGACAATATGCACCTGGTGCAGGTAGTCAGCCGTTTCCTTATTTCTGCTGTGATGATAGGTGCCTGTCTCTTCGGCATCCGTGGCAGAATGGGCTATAACCCTATCAAGGTGAGCCAGGCTTACTATTGCGAGGATTCTTTTCTCAACCAGCTCGGCATCAATCCTGCCTTCAATCTCCTTACTTCTGCGCTCGACGATATGCGCAAGGAGAACAAGGAGTTGCATCTCATGCCATACGCTGAGGCCATTACGAATACCCGCCAGTGGCTGGGTATCACGGGAAAGATGGATAGCACGAATATTCTGAAGCGTGAGGTGGTGAACGATTCCCTGATGATGAAGAAGAATCATCCTAACGTAGTGGTGATATTGATGGAGTCGATGTCGGCAAACCTGCTGGGCACATTCGGCAATCAGCAGCCGCTCACTCCAACGCTCGATTCGCTCTATCAGCATTCCCTGGCGTTCACCCACTTCTATAGTTCCGGCATCCATACCAACCATGGCATGACGGCTACGCTCTACAGTTTCCCTGCCCTCATGTTCCGCAACCTGATGAAGGGAACGGTAACTCCACGCCGCAAGGGTATCGCCACGGTGTTGAAGAAGTATGGCTACGAGAACATGTTCTTCATGACTCACGAGGCACAGTATGACAACATGAAGGCTTTCTTCCAGACCAATGGCCTACGATGACATCTTCTCTCAGGAGAACTATCCTAAGAGCGAGGTGGTGAACAGTTTTGGTGTGAGCGACCATTTCGAGATGGACTATGCCCTCAACACCATCAACCAGAAGGCGAAGACGGGCAAGCCTTTCATGGCTACCATCCTCACCGTGAGCAATCATCCGCCATATATCATTCCTGATTTCTTCAAGCCGAAGACCAAGGAGAAGGAAACACAGATTGTGGAGTATGCCGACTGGGCGATAGGCGACTTTCTGAAGAAGGCAAGCCGGGAGCCTTGGTATAAGAACACGATATTCGTGATTCAGGCAGACCATGGTAAGCTGGTGGGTAAGAGCGAGGGCGAGTTGCCTCAGTCTTACAACCACATTCCGCTCATCATCTTTGGTCCTGGTGTTCCGCAGCAGCAGTATGCCGGTTTGGGTATGCAGGTAGATGTAATGCCTACGCTTTTCGGTCTGATGAATCTGAATTATGAGTACGAGGGCTTCGGCGTGGATTTGCTGAAACAGGAGCGCCCGATGGTATTCTATTCGGCAGATAACCAGATTGTGGCAAGAGACCATCAGCGTTGCTTTGTCTATAATCCGTCGATGAACCGCAGTTTCTGCTATGATGTGTTGCCGAATGGCAATCTGAAGGAAACCAAGCTGGAGTCTAAGTTCCAGGATTTGAAGAACTATGTGTTCTCGAATATCCAGGCTGCTGAATATATCGAGCGACATCAGCAATAAAAAAACGATATTATCAGAAACAGTAATCCCCCATCACGCTTTGGCTGCGTGATGGGGGATTTACTGTTTCAGGAGATTCAAGATGCTTTATGCCGAGAGGGTAAGCTTCTGCCAGATCTCGGTGTCGCCACCTTTCAGCTTCTTGCAGAGACCACGCTTGGTCCAGCGGCTTATCATCTTACGGATGGTTTCACGACTGGCTCCGTCGCCACGCTCACGGCTGGCATCGAAGAGGGTGAACTGCTCAGGGAGCTGGGCAAAGAGCAGGGTGTTTCGAGACTTATAGACTGGGATTGCCTCGTTGTCCTGCTGCTGCTTGTCGAGACGCAAGCCAAACATCTCCATCTGCATGGCGAGCACGTAGTCGGCCACAGCCTTGGCAAAACGGATGCAGGCATCTGTTTCCTCTCCGGTCTGTTCCAGGATGTGGAAGATGACGCCACAACGGAAGCCGATGACGGCGGAACGGCGACGATATACATCCATCACACGGTCGGCATTCGCCAGGGCAAGCTGTCTTTTCGCTTCGAGCCACAGGCAGAACTCCTCGCACATACGGGGCAGCTCCATTACGCCGTGACTACGTTCAAGGAGAGTTACTGCCTTGAGGATGTTTGCCTGCTCCTCCTCGGTATAGTCGTGGTGCTGGCTGAGGGGTGCGAAGGAGGTATCGGGCATCTTGGCGAGCATCATTCTTGAAGAAGATCCGTCCTCGATGTTATCATCGGTGAAGAACTTCTGGAAGATGTTCTGGGTGCAGCAGCCGGAGAAGTTGAGCTGGGCGTGGGTTACGCCGCTGGTGGCTGTGATGTAGTCCTGACCCACCTCGCTCTGGTCGAACGCCTTACGGAAGTAGTCGCCGAACACCTTCCATACGCTCTTCATCGAACCGAGCTCCTCGCTGAACATATACATGGTATGGCCATCGGCACAGAGCTGACGACGCATCAATGCCGACTTCGAGATAGTATCGCCAATGTGACGGATGCAAGGCTTTGGATCCACTACACCCTTCTTGCCCTTGTGCTGCTGGTACCAGGCTTCATCCTCACGAGGTTTCTCATCGTCCTTATCCATCTTCTTCGCCCAGATGTTCTCGATGCGGCGGCATACGCCCTTACCTGATGCCTGCTCGCCGATGATGATAGACATGAGTGCCATCGGAGTATCGCTGCCGTCGCAATACTTCGCCTTCAGACGGTCAGCATAGGTTGCGGCAATAGGGAGGGCTGAGAAGAGGGCAGGCACGCGTGCCTCTGCGGCTACGCCAGAGAGCGAGTCGCGGAGTCCGAGTGGAAGCTGGTCTACTGGGAATTCGTAAAGAGGCTGTGTACTTGCCTTAGCGGCTAAAAGGTTCTCTATGTTTCTTAAATTTTCATTCTCCATAATTATTTAATGTTTAAAAGTTAGCTTGTCGGAATATCCGGTAAACGGCGGCAAAAATACGACTATCTTCTGTAACCGCCAAATTTGAGCGTGTGATAAGACCCGAATTTCAGCAGCCATTTGGGGCAAATTGTGTTAAAAAATCTAAGTCATAGTTTTGTGGGTCGGAAAACATAGGTTCTTATGTGCTAAATCATAGTTTCTCGGGTGCCAGGTTATAGCTTCTTGGATAACAGGTTCTCGTCTCAATCCGTAACCCCCTTTTTCTTCTTCTTCCTTTCTCATAAAAAAAATAACACGGACAAATTGAATTTGTCCGGACAAATTGTCCGGAGTTTCATAACGTGTTGTTTTTCTGGTACTTATAAGCCTTTTGGACAACCATCCGGACAAATTCAATTTGTCCGTGTTTTAAAAATATTCCCGTTAAATTCTTTGGTGTCTTACCCGTAATCCATTGACTATTAGTTAATTCGTAATAAAAATGCTAGTTTTAAACAACTTTGTTTAAAACAACCTTGTTTAATTTGTTTTTTTTTGCTATCTTTGCAGAAGAAAAGCTCCTAGCCCAGGGCGTGTGGAGCTTACATACGAATTACATTAGTATATAATAAGGTAGTGATTATGAGAAAAAGTAAAGAAGCTCCGTTTGTGTTCGGTGTTCGTGTGGAGGGAGATTCCTTTACCGACCGACGAGAGGAAACAGAACGTCTGAAGGCGAACTTTACGTATGGAGTGAATACGATATTGATTTCACCTCGTCGTATGGGTAAGACTTCATTGGTGGATAAGGTGTGTTCGCTTGTAGAGAGCGAGGACATCAGGATAGCTCGTATAGATGCCTTTGGCTGTCGTTCGGAGAATGATTTTATCAATGCTTTTGCTACGGCTGTAGTTCGGGCTACTTCTTCAAAATGGGAAGAATGGATGGAGAATGCCAAGGTATTCTTAAGCCGTTTCGTTCCGAAAATCAGTATTGGTCAAGATCCTTTGACTGATTTTTCTTTGGCTTTGGAGTATAATGCAGGTAACAATACAACAGAAGAAGTATTGAGACTTCCGGAAATGATAGCTCGTTCTAAAGGTTGTCATATCGTAGTCTGCATCGATGAATTTCAGCAGATAGGCGATTTCCCTGATTCCTTGACCTTCCAGAAGAAGCTCCGCAGCGTATGGCAATTACAGAGCCATGTATCTTACTGTCTTTATGGAAGCAAGAAGCACATGATGGAACAGATGTTCCAGAATGCCAGTTATCCATTCTATCGCTTTGGTGATTTCTTCTATCTGAATAAGATAAGCGAGAAAGACTGGGTGGAGTATATCTGTCAGCGATTCGAATCTACCGGCAAGCATATTTCTGAAGAGTTGGCTCGTGAAATCTGTCAGGTAACAGACAGATATTCCTCTTATGTACAGCAGTTGGCATGGTTTGTATGGCTGCGAGTGCAGGATGATTCTGCAGCTACAGAAGAAGACTTGAAATATGGAATAGACCGGTTGCTGGATGCTTGCGAGCCTTTGTTTATCCAGCAGACCGAAGACCTTTCTGCCTATCAGATGAATTTCCTGCATGCCATCATCAATGGAGTACATACAGGCTTCACGCAGACAGCGATATTGGAAACCTATCGTCTGGGTACTGCCGCCAATGTAACCCGCCTCAAGAAATCCTTGATGGTGAAAGATCTGATTACGATTCCTGCTCCTAAGCATCTGGAAATGAGTGACCCCATCTTGGCGTTGTGGCTCAAGAGAAGAGTTTGGAAATGATGTTCCCTGGAGTTCCAAAGCATCCTAGGCAAAAATATAAAAATATAGTAAACAAATGAAGATAAAGATAAATCCAAAATACGAAGAGATGAGAAGTTTCATCGAACGCATCCCGGATGTGTTCGAGAAGGAAGGACGTGTGATTTACACGGGTCGCAATCTTATTAAGGTGATGGAAGTTCCTGATGGAGCTGTTATTAATGTGAAGCGCTATCATGCGCCAAAGGGACCCAACAGACTGATTTATTCCCTAGGCATCAGAAAGCCTAAGGGAGAGCGTGCCTTCGAATATCCGATGATATTGGAGAAGAAAGGCATCGGAACCCCTACACCTATTGCCCTTATCGAAGAGCGTAATGCCATCGGGCTTTTGGGATATACCTATCTCATCACCCTGCAGTGTGACAACCTGCATACGCTTTACGAAGTGGGCGATGCAGTCCCTGGCACCTACGAGAAACTGGCTAAGGCGCTGGCGCATTTTGCTGCTGATATGCATAATAAGAAAATCCTGCATAAGGATTTTACGCCAGGCAACGTGTTGTGGAAACAGGATGATGAAGGCTTCCATTTCATCATCGTGGATATCAACCGCATGAAGTTTGGAGAAATCAGCGTCAAGGAAGGACTCTATAATCTCCGAAAGTTCTGGGGACCTAAGGAATTCATCCGAATCCTGGTCTCTGAATATGCCAAGGTAAGAGATTACAGCGTGGATGAGGCTGTAGATTATGTGATGAAGGAACGCGCCAAGTTCTGGACCCGCTATGGCAAGAAGCATCCTATTAAGTTTAAACTGGAGTTATAGAAAACGAATTAAGTTTAAGCCATAAGCAACTTCTCAAGTTTAAGCCTGAGCTATAAGTGCTAAACTCTTGCAAGTAAATTCCACACGCCCTGAAAGGGCGTGTGGAATTTACTTGCAAGAGTTCAATTATTTTATATATACAAATTTCAAATTACCTGGTCCTATGTCTCTTTTGCAACGTGCAAGAAGCATGGTTGGAGATTCCTGCATGTTTGCGGCTGGTGAGGCAACAATCTTATCTTTACCGTAGTATCGGGCAATTCCCTGATTGATCCAATATCCTGGATAAATCATGATGTCATTGAATGCATCCGAAGGCATTTTTACCGTAAGAGGCTTCAATGTTATGGCACTTTGGGTATTCGTCTTCAATGCCAGTTCACGCTCGTTCATTTCCTTGTCAAATTTCACGGCAGTTCCTTTCAACATAAGTGAAACGGTTCTGTTGGTTGTCCTTTCCTTGAGACTTACGGATAATATCAAGATGACAATGGCACAATATGGCGCATACTGCAGCGAGTTGGCATATTTCTTCTTAGATGCCGTTACTAAATCTATAATGGCAGAGCTTAATGGCGCTTTTGCCTCAGCCTTTCTCAGAACAGCTCCAGAAAGATAATAAATATTGATGCAGATGAGCCACAGGTGTATATACGAATAGATGTTCTGTACTCTGCCCGGTCCTCTTTTTCCCATGGCATAGCTGTGGGCGAAGAAGAATGAACTGTAAAGCGTAACGGTAATCAGGATGCATAGCCAAGGGTGAGAGAACTTGAATCTCGAGCTACTTGCCGCCTTGACAAGGGTAGGGCTAAGAAGCATCAACATCAGAATTTGAGCGATATTGATGGATTCTGATAAGAACTCGAAGCTCTTTCCTATTGCCATGAAGAATGCAACGACAAAATTTGGCTTGCTTTCTATGGTAACTTGTCTGAACGCATTACCAGGAGCCAACACGCTGAAAAGGAAGGCGATGCCATAGATGGTGAGAATAGTAATATATAAACGTGGCCATTTTCTTTGTTCCATCTTCATGATGAGAATGGCTGCAAACAGAATCGCTCCCATGCCAAGTCCTGACACGAAGTTTCCGCCGGCAATGATGATGGATAGAACGATGGACGCCCCTCCGATAAGGGCTTTCTTGAACTTGGAACTACTTAATTGATATCCTATGAGCAGAGATGCTAAAAACAGAGACATGCTATAGAATAAAGTGTAGTACATCGCCCCGTTATACCAATAGAATGCATCGTAGTATGACCATGTAAACTGGATGGTCATCAGAACGAAGAGGGTAGATACGAAGAGATATTCCAATCTGGACGAATGGAGTAATTTTCGCATAACCATATATAATAAGGTGTAAGTGGAGGTCACCAAACTGAAAATCAAGATGAATGTTCCAAGCCAATATTGGCCGAATACTCCTGGTTGTAGAGCCATGAGAAAGCAGGCGGAATAGGTGCCCTGCCATGTATGATACATCGTCATAGCTACATTCCAGGCTGTCTGAACGCAAGCCGGAAATGAATGGGTCTCATTCCAAATCTTATATACTTCTGCACCGAAGACATAATCATCCGCAAATGGATGAAGATACTGGCTTATCCATAACATGGGAATGATGGATATGATTAGAACAGCAATAGCTACTCCTGTTACAATTTTCAATTGCTTCTTATTCATAACTGCTTTTATCCTTTTATATTATTTTCTTTTTACTTCTTGTTCTTTCTTTACTTCTTACTTTCTCTATATTATAACATCCTTATTGCCATAATCTTGCATGCAAGATAAACAATAAATGTTAAAGCTTATATTGTGTATAGGTGCAAAGGTACTAAACATAATTGGGATCACCTGCATCCACACGCTTTTGCAGGTGCCCCCTTATAACTTTTCGTATGTGTTCATTAAGTCGCAGGCTAGTTTCTCGTCTGTAAAGTTGAGGGCATAAGTCTTGCCGGCTTTTATCATGTCTTGGCGCAGTTGCTCATCGGTACAAGTGTGCACGATGGCTTCTGCCATACTTTGGGCATCATCGGGATTCACATAGATTCCGCCAGGTCCTCCTGCCTCTTCCAGGCAAGACCCTGTGCATCCGATGGTAGGTATGCCACTTGTGATGGCTTCGAGCAAGGGGATGCCGAAATCCCTCGATGCGAGAAGGATAGGTAAAACTGCGTGCCAGCTTATAGAAGAATGGCAGGTCTTCGTAAGGTACCTGATGATGGAAGTGGAAAAGATGCTCAATGCTTTGCTCCTTGAGGTAGGCTTGTATCTCGTCTACATAAGGGGTTCTTCTGCCTACAGCCACCACATGGATTTTGGCTATATTGCACTTTTCCTCATTGGCTTTTGCCATTTGGTTGATTTCTGCCATAGCCTTTGCCACCAGCATCAGGTTCTTGCGCTCCTCGATGCTTCCTACGTAGAGCACATATTGGTCGGGCAGTTGGTATTTTTGCTTTACCTCTTCCTGTTTGCTGGACTCAATGTCTTGGGCAAAGACAGGGTCGCAGCCTTGGTACACCACGTCTATCTTTTCCTCTGGGGTGTGATAGTAGTGCATGATTTCCTGCTTGGTATATTCGCTTACGGCTATCACGCGGTCGGCGCACTGGCAGGCACGTCGAAACTTATAGTTGTATATCTTTCGGTCTATCCAGTGATAATACTGTGGGGTGTGGATAAAGATGAGGTCGTGGATAGTAACTAGGTATTTGCATCTGTCTTCTCCCAGCTTTGTCTCACGTTGTTGGGGTGTGCCGATGTTGAGCGGCAGTTCGTTGCTGAGGCCATGGAAGATGTTGATGCCATCCTGCTGGATGTCGTGGGTCATTCCCCATACACGCCAGATGGACCGTATCTTGCTCCAGATGCCTTTGGGTGGAAAATGCAGGGAGAGCTTCTTCTGCGTGGGTATCTCTCCGAGATAGGGCATGCGATGAGGCTTAGGGGTATACAGATGGTAAGAATTGCTGGCGAATTGCTCCGACAGTATTCTAATCACGAATCGGCTGTAGTTGCCCAGTCCTGTGCGGTTTTGCGCCGCTCTCTTTGCATAGAATCCTATGTTCATCATTTTGTTTTTTCTTTAATTATTGGGACAAAGGTATATTAAAAAACTGATTTCTCAAAATAAATATGGATTTATTTGCTAATTACGTGGAATTTGCGTAATTTTGCCCTCTAAATAAAGTAATTCATAACAAGACAGATAGAATGGATAGTACAAAAATGGAGAATAGCCAGTGGCTAGCAGGTATCAGGCACTTTTTCGGTCGCCCTTTCTTCAGCGACCCTCGCACCTTGCTGGGGCTCTGGTTGATTCTAGGTGTGGGTCTGCATTGATCAAGATTCACAAGTGCAATAACTTCTTGATATTCAAGTATGATTTCTGGCATGCTTGGAATCAGACTTCATTGTATGCCCAGTATCCTTTGGAGTTTTTCGATTCGAACCACTATGGTCCGTTCTTCAGCATCATCATCGCACCTTTTGCCGTGTTGCCCCATCCGCTGGGATTATTTTTCTGGCAAGTGTTGATGGCGCTGGCTCTGTTTGTTGCCATACGCAAACTACCGTTGCGTTAGGGCAAGCAGATATTCTGCTATTGGTTCTGTGCCCATGAGTTGCTCACGGCATTGTTTATGAGTCAGTTTAACATCATCATTGCCGCCATCATCATCGCATCGTTCTATTGCATAGAGAAAGATATTACGGCAGCCTGCTTTATCATGATAGGAACCTTCGTGAAGCTTTATGGTATCGTGGGTTTGGCGTTCTTCTTCTTCTCCAAGCACAAGGTTAAGTTTGTGGCAGCATTGATAGGATGGGCTGTCCTGTTCTTTGTCCTGCCTATGGCGATAACCAGTCCTGAGTATATCATCGACCAGTATAAGGAGTGGCATGTCAGCCTTGCGGGCAAGAACATGGAGAATATGTTTTCCAAAATGCAGAATCAATCGCTGCTGGGACGTTGCGCTGCTGGTGTTTGCCTTCATTCTGACGAGCATGTCGCCATCCGATCTTTTCCCTGCTTTCATCCGCAAGAACTACGTGCAGCCTTACGCCTTGAAGGCATTGCCTTGCGTGCTGATATGGTTTAAGCTCGTTTACGAGATGATGACAAAGGATTATTCAACTCCTCAAAATGTATCAGAAGAAAAATAAGAGAAAAATCTTTTCGTTCCTTTGGACGTTGTAGTCAATATGGTTTTCTCTATAATACTAAAGTAGCTCAGGAGAGGTTATCCATCTATGGGCAACCTCTCCTGAGCCAATATATTCCGAATGTAGAAGGGGCTTTACAGAATAGCTTTATTTGAACATAGCCAATGCTTTCTCTATGATAGGAGCCATGTCATAATACTTGTATTCGGCAAGGCGGCCGCCAAAAATTACATCTTCTTCCTGGTCTGCCAGGTTCTTGTATTGTGCATACAGTTCAGAATTCTCCTTGTCGTTTACCGGATAGTATGGTTCCATGCCATCTTTCCATTCGGTGGAATATTCCTTGGAGATAACCGTCTTCGGGGTCTCATAGACTTCTGCTCCGAACATTTCGAAATGCTTGTGCTCAATCACTCGGGTATATGGCACTTCGCGCTCAGTATAGTTTACCACGGCATTACCTTGATAGTTAGGGCAGTCGATGGTTTCCTGCTCAAAACGGACAGTGCGATAGTTGAGCTTACCAAACTGATAGTTGTAGAACTCATCTATCTTGCCTGTGAAAACCAGCTTAGTGGCAAGTTCTTTCCAATGATCTTTCAGCACCCCCTTGTTGCCGTTTGGGAGTTCTATCTCGTCTTTAAAGAAGTCAACTGATACCTTTGTATCTGCCCCCTCAAGTAAACCATCGATGAGTTTGTTGTATCCCCCCATAGGGATTCCCTGATATTTGTCATTGAAGTAATTGTTGTCGAAGATGAGGCGTACCGGCAGTCGCTTGATGATGAAGGCTGGCAAGTCTGTACACTTTCGTCCCCATTGCTTCTCGGTATATCCCTTGATGAGACGCTCGTAGATATCTTTACCGATGAGCACCTGAGCCTGTTCCTCCAGATTGCGAGGCTCACTTACACCATCGGCCTTCATTTTAGCCACGGCTTCTGCCTTCTGCTCATCAATTTTAGCCTGTGCTTCTGCTGGTGTGGTTACGCCCCACATCTGATAGAAGGTATTCATATTGAAAGGCAGATTATAGAGTTTGCCTTTGTAGTTTGCCACAGGCGAGTTGGTGTAGCGGTTGAACTCAACGATAGAGTTGACGAAGTTCCACACCTCTTTGTTGGAGGTATGGAAGATGTGGGCACCATACTTATGTACGTTGATGCCCTCTATGTTTTCGCAATAGATATTGCCACCGAGATGTGGTCGCTTATCTATCACCAGACAAGTTTTTCCTTGTTTATGAGCCAAATGGGCGAATGTGGCTCCGAAGAGTCCGGAGCCAACTATGAGATAATCATATTTCTTCATACTTGCTAATTGATATGTTTATAAATATTAGCCAACTCCAACGCAGATTTTTTCCATGAAAAATGTTTTAGTCTTTCATTCTGCTTTTCTATGAGTTTCTTTTTCTCTATCCCGTCTAGATAGTAGAAAGTTTCAAACTGTTCTTCGAAATCAGTTCTCTTTTCATCCATGTGGAAGTAAACTGCTGCGTCTTCTGCGATTTCCGGAAAACAACTGGCATGATTGAGTAAAACAGGGCATTCTGCTTTGTAAGCCTCAAGAATCGGGAGTCCGAACCCTTCGTATGATGATGGGTAAACGAATGCCAGGGCATAGTGGTATAAGTCTAGCATTTCTTGATCTGTTTTGATAAACTCATGTATGAATCTATCTTCCATTTCCCATGATTTAAACATACTTTTTTCAGTCTCATTGAAAGGCTTTCCTGTGCATACTACCTTCAGTTCCTTGTGTCTTTTTAAAATAGGTACACATTGCTTGGCAAAGAAATCAAAGTTTTTATAAAAGTGACGTTCGCCAACGAAAAGTATATATTCAAATGGATGTCTGTTGTTTTCGTTTGGCGTATAAGGAGTTTCGTCTGCTCCATGATAAACTACGCTCACCTGCTCTTCCTTGATATTCATGATACGGCATAAATCCCTTTTTGTCTGTTGGCTGACTGCAATGATGTGATTTGCTTTTGGTATGACAAGATGTTTTTGCAGAATCTGATAGTCATTATGGTCATAATACTGATTGTACTGTTCGGGTATCATATCATGTACCGTGACAACATAAGGCTTACTGCCTATGTACTTGAGGAAGTAAGGGTCAAAGAAAGTTGGATGAAACAAATCGAAATCTTTAGACTTGATGTCGCAGACAGACTTGTATCTATTGATTCTTGGAGTACGATCTAATCGTGAATATTCTCCGAATTTTGCATTATAATAGAACTTATATAGCATTTTCTTTATTGCAGTATCTTTCTTCCAGAGAAAGTTATGATATAATTCTCCATCTGGTTTACTTCCTAATGTTTTGAGGTAAACATTGGCAGATTCCATGACGCTGAGGCTTGCTTCAATGTCTTGAGGCAAGTGGGAATATAATTCGGCAACGCCTCCATGCGTTTGCATATCGAAGGCTTGACTGTCATATAATACTTTCATCTTACTTTGATTTAATAGACAAATCTTTCCATAAAAATTTAAAGCCTGTACGTAGGATTTTCCAGTCGCGTGATACTGGTTTCATCTTCAGAGCTTTTTTCAGTTTGAATGCAAAATCATCATTGATGCGTTCTTTCTTTTCTTCTGCAGTCTCTTTTATGTGAGGCAACTTGCTGGTGCTTCCAAATAACTCGGAGAACACCTCTTTTCTTTCCTTTTTCAACAAGTCACCATTTGTAAAAGAGATGCCATCAGTATAATATACAGCAACAATAGAGTTAATAGCTTGGTATGAACATTTTTTGAAATACCAGTTTTCCAGAAAGTGTGCCCAATCTGATACGATTTTCAGATTTTCATTGTAGGGGTGCTCCTTTAGCAACTGAGTCCTTGTAAATGTAGATTGATGCTGCAGAACTTTATCTCTGATAAATCGGAACGACATGTTCTGTGGTGGAAGGCAGAGTGAAGCCAGTTTGCAGTCTATGATAATGGTTTCTCCCACGTAGTAGTCTGAGCCATTGAGCATCTTGGCAGCATTCTCCAAAGATTGTGAAGAAAAGAAATGATCGCCCGAATTCATGAAGATACAATATTCGCCTTGTGCCATTCTTATGGCTTTATTCATGGCATTATATACCCCATGATCTTTTTCACTAACCCATTGATTGATATATTCTTGCTTAGATTCTATATATTCCTTGCTGCCATCTGATGACCCACCATCAACGATGATGTATTCAAAATCGCTGAATGATTGCAAAAGCACTGAAGAGATTGTTCTTTCCAAACCCTTCAGATTATTATAGTTGACTGTTATGACTGAGACTTTCTTTTTCATTATTCGTATAAATCTAAATTAGAATGTTTGTAGAACATCAGTTTGTCCATCATTCGTTGATACAATATGAATTTATTAGGGTGTTTTAACAAGAGATAAAGCAAAACGCGTTCCTTGAAACTCTTTTTCTCTATACCGATTAGAGAAAAGGCCTTGAGGTCCTTGGATATTCTGCTTACCATGGCCTTGATTTCTTTCTGCTTCGATAGAGAAGTTTGGTTTCTTGATACGTATTTAGCCGCTTTGATACCTCGCTTTACTACCATTCTTTTGGCAATCTTGCGGAAAGGAGAGCGCTTGTAATAATTATATCTTGATATTTCAGCCTTAAAGAATTCATAATATCTGTTGAGAGATAAATCGTGGACGATGCTGCTTTTTCGAAGCCGGTAATGATACAGCGGCTGGTAAGTATAGACCACCTGTTTGGCATTTTCGAACCAATGTGGCAGAATGCTATAGTCTTCGTAATTCTTAGAAGTTGGCATCGGCTTGTTGAGCAATTCTCGTTTGAAGAGCATTTGCCAGATATAGCTCTTGATTTTATCCTTAATGACAAACTCCTGTATTTCTTGGTTCTTTAAGATATATCTCTTGTCTGAAACATTTTTGCAAAGAGTCTTGTTCTTACTTTCGTCGTAATGATTACAGATAGCAATGTCTGAATTGGTAGTCTTTAAGTCATTCATCAAGACTTCATACATAGATTCTTCAATCCAGTCATCGCTGTCAACAAAGCCAATATAGGCTCCCTGACAGATTTCAAGAGCTTGGTTTCTGCTATCTGCCTGTCCGGAATTAACTTTGTGGATGACTTTGATTCTAGCATCCTTTTGAGCCCATTCTTCACATATTTCAGCCGAGCCGTCTGTTGAGCCGTCATCTATAAGAATTAGTTCCCAGTTCTTGAATGATTGTTTTAGAATAGACTCTATGCATTGAGGCAAATATTGTGCTGTATTATAAACGGGAACGATGATGCTTAATTCACAATTCATAATGCTTGAATATTTTTATAATCGTATTTTTGAACTTTTAAGTGCATTGCATATAATATACTATCGATAAGTGTCTTGAGCTTCCACGACCATGGCGTCTGAGGTCGGATACCCTTCCATCTTGTCATGTCCAGGTATTTGAAGAATAGCTTTTGATACGGACTTTGGCATATATGGAGCCATGGTTTTCTGTGGCCTGTGAAATGTATGATGACAGGATGTTTTAATTCCTCTATCAGTTTCGGTATGGCTTGCTGGCGAAGATGTCTTCTTTTTCTTAGAAAGCCATCTTGTATGTTCCATCTGAAGGGTATCAGGAGTTTTCTGTCATGCAGAAGTCCGTTGAGTATGTCCTGATCGTTGAAGATTAGCTTTTCTGCATATTTTTCTGCAAATTCCAAACTGGCTTTACTCAGATGGGCATTTCTCCAGTAATCCAAATTGATGATGAGTACTCCCGAGTTGAAATAGGTATCTTCCTGAGGGTATTCGAGCCGGGTGTAGTTGTTTGCTTTTCCGCTCCACATGTCTTCTACTGCAGCTACGGCGTATGATGTAACATCTGTCTCCCACAAATCTTTTATAGAATCGTTTATGATGAGATCGCAGTCCAGATATAGAATTTTATGTATCTCTACAGGTAGAATATCTGCCACGAAAAGACGCAGGTAGGCTGCAAGCGATATGTGGGCGCTTTTGAACGATGAAAGATTCATGTTTAGATTGTAAGCATAAAAGTGTATTTGCTGATTGTATTTTTCTACTTCTTCTGTAAGCATACTTTTGGCCTCATTGCTGAGAAACTCAGCAATGATATGGAATGTTATCTGTTCATTTCTGTTATTGTACATGACAGAAACTAAAGTAGTACAACATTGCATGATGTAATTATCATCTATGTTACAAGCTATATGAATCATATCTTTGTCTTTTTAGAAGAAATGTACTGAGTGTACAGAACTTGCTTGTGAAGTGTCAGTTTTATATATTTTTAAGATTGTAGCTCCTCTATCTTGCTGAAAACTAAGTTTATATCTGCAATATTATAGCGAGCGAAAAGCGTCTTGAAGGAATCTGCCTTTGTTCAGCTTCTGAGCCAAATTTACCGCTTGCTTTTTCATCTCCTTTTTCTGTTCCGGGGTAAGATTGGCAAGTTTGTCATCCAGCTCTTCCAGCGAACAGATGGTTATACCTGCTCCAGCTTCTTCGATGATAAGAGCTACGGCAGCTTCTTTCCAGATGATGAGCGGCAAACCGGCACGGAGGTAGAAGGATACCTTATGAGGAGAATTCCATTTCAGGTATTGCCCGTATTCTCCCGAGCATCCGTCAAGAGAATCGCCGTCCCATACCAGTCCGAAGTCGGCATCTATGTGCTTGATAAATTCCTCTGACGGTACAAACCCTTGGTAAGTAATCTGAGGATTGTTTTGCAAACCTTGCAGACCTTCTTTGTTTCCACAAACCAGTAATTGCCAATGGCTCAATGTCTTGGAAAGTTCTATCAGGAATGAATTCTTCTTCATGCTCAAGGCTCCGGCATAAACCACCTTTATCTGTTCTCTTTCTGTTACCTCTTCCGAGCATCTTGATGCAGAACGATAGTCGAATAAGCCCAGGGCACCAACTGGCTTCTGTAACCCATGCTCTTTGAGCCATCCTTTCATCTTATCGTTTGATGCGATGATATAGTCACTATTCGAAAGACGGTTTATCTCTTTCTGGATGGTGAGCTTCTTTCTGCGGAAAGAGCCGAGGTCGTGAATCAGAGAAACCGTTCTGGCTCCTTTCAGTTGGGCTATATGGCAGAGAAACGAAAAGTACTTTTTTACAGGATATTGCAAGAACAGCACATCGTCTTTCTGGAGTAAGATACAGGCACGGATGACGCCTATTAAGTCTAGGAAGAAAGCCAATATCTTGCTATTCCTGATTGTGCGTGGTAAGCCAAGATTGATGGCTCCCATTTCTGCAAGCGTATCCTCGTTGTCTGTTTTTGCTTTATTGCCGGCACTTGTCAGATTATAATAGTTGCGGCTAATATAACAGAGTCTTTTTTGTTCCATATTCAATAGTTTATATGTGAAATGTACAAAGATGAGTTTGAACTATAATTCTAGCTGAAATGGAATTTCGTGCTTCTTTCCATATTTGGTCCAGAACCTAGCCCGTTCTTTCATCACATAGGCTACAGCCTTGTCGGTATCTATGTTGCGCAGCAAGGCATATTCGCTTACTAAGATACGGGTGAATTCTTTGGGCCCCCAGAATCTTCTGAGATTATAAAGTCCTTTCTTCTCGCTTACTGGTCCGAAATCCATTCTGTTGATATCTACCAGCATGAAATGGAATCCTTCTTCATCTCGTTTCCAGAGAATATTGCCAGGAGTAAAGTCCTTGTGGAGGATTTCGTGCAGATGGATGTCTGCAGCGAAATGGGCTAAAGCTTTTGCCATGTATTGATATTCTTCTGGCTTAGCATCTGCCATCTCATAGAGGGTATGACCATAGTCACACTGGATGGTGATAAGATAGCTATATCCTAAGAGATTCAGAAAGTTATGCTCTTCAATGAGGGCTAAAGGTTCTGGAGTATTGATTCCTTTCCTTTTCAGAATCATAGGATATTCGAATGCTCGTTGACCTTTTGGCTTCCTGATATTCCAAGAATAGATAAATTTGTTGAGACCATGTGGTATATGAAAGCGCTTTATGTTAACCTGTGTTCCATCTGGTGCTGTTAGCACCTTGATGAGGTTGCGCTTATTATATATCTCACGACCTTCCTTCTCGAAAATATCAGGTATGCTCTCGATAAAGACTCTCAGATATTCGTATTTAGGATTTATCTTAATCTTTCTCATTCTTATAGTTAAATATGAATGTTTATACTTCTTCCATTCGTTTCATTTCCCATCCAGCAAACTGGATGATGATTTTATGCAATGTCGTGCCTTGGCGCAAGACTTCTATTCTTGGTGCTGCGGCATAACGATTGATCTGTTCTACTGCTTCCTGCCATTGTGCCTCGGCTTTTGCCTCAAAATCCTTGGCTGGCAACATCTTCAGTTCGATGATATAGCTATGCTTGGTAGGATAGTGAGTCAGGTCGGGCAAGAGGAAGAAATCACAATAGCCGTGATTTAATTCAAGCTCGGGAGCCGTAATGTAATAGCTGCTCAGGTAGAGATATGCCATAAAGAAACCTTGCAGGTTGCGCTCGGCTTCGATGCCATCTCTTACTGATGCCACTTCGGCGTAAGCCTTCGACATAAAGCCCAAGACATCTTCCCATTTTCCATAGAACGCCATGCAGGTGAGCATATAACCAAACTCATTCAGGTTGATATGGTTGATTTCCTGATATTGCTCCTGCAGATAGCCATAATATTGACGGCGGACATTGTTGTTCGGGATTCCCAAGAGCAACTGGTCGCCGAAAGTATCCTTGATGGTAAGCATGCCGTAATAGAACAGCAGGCTTGGGAAGTATTCCGGCTTCACGATTTCACTGGCAGGGAAGGTTTCGTATAGATTCGATACGATGCTGCCTTCCTCCGTAATCCTGCGGATGATGCCCTTGCGGTTGCCGTCTAGCTTGTCGAGTTGGAGCAGTCGCTTCATCTTGTTGTAGTCGGTTTTCGTGTTTGGGTCTATCATCTGCTTAGGGGCTTTACCATCGTCCATGTAATTACGGAGATAATATAACACCATATCGCAATTGAAAACCCTGACCTTACTGTTTAAGCATGCCTCTGAGAAGCAATAATTGTCATACCACGGCTTAATCTCTTCTATCATTGCCTCGATATCGCTATCTGCCGGAATCTGTCCCGCATCGCGATAACGGGTAAACATGGCTCGTACATCTTCTGTGCTGAAGCCCAGCATCTTGTCAAACTCGGGCTTGGTTGAGATATGCCAGCCGATGTTGAAGCCACTGGTAACATCGTCTAGTGTTACAGGGCTTACACCCATCATGAATATCTTGGCGAATGAACCCTTGAACTTCTTGAAGTAGTCGCGGTAGAAACCGCTGGCATGCGTCATCGCATGATACACTTTTTCACCCTGTTCATTGAGCACGGTGTTGGTGAAGTTGTCGTATTCATCGATGATGAGATAAAGCTGATAATTGTGTTCTTTTGCGTATTTTTGGATAGTAGCAAGCTTGTTGGATGCTACATCCTCTGCAAGAACGGTCTTTCTGGTTGCTTCATCATAGAATTGTGCATATCTGTTGATGAAAGCGTCAAAGCAGATATTGCAATACGAATTGAAGCGTTCCTCCAGATTGTCGATGTTTCCTCCTACTTGTGAGAAATCGAGTGTCAGTACCTGATACTTACCCTGTAGAGGGGTAGGCTGACTGCCAATCCAGAGACCTCCGAAGATTTCCTGGAACTGGTCTTTTATCTTGCAGTCATAGTAAGCTTCGAGCATACTGAGGAACAGGCTCTTGCCGAAGCGGCGAGGGCGAATGAATATCAGGTTGTCGGGTTGAGCCTCCAACAACGGAATATACATAGTCTTATCTACGTAATACTGATTTTCTCTGATAACTCTCAGGAAATCAGAGACTCCATAAGGTACTCTTTTTGCTTCTATCATCTTGTAACCCTTTCTATTATTAAGATAAACTCTATTTCTCTTGGAACAACTCTATTCTCTCGGTACAACTTTCCCCTTCACCACCTCATATCGCTTATCAAACTCCTCCCTGGTTCGCTTCCATCTGTTATGCGTCCATAAATAATAAGGTGGATTCTTGCGGATGGTTTCTTCCAGCATCTGGAAGAAGCGACGGGTAATCTCGTGCTCCGGCAGGGAGTTCGGATTGCGGGTGATGAGTTTGTAGGTTGCCGTGTAGTAGCCGCGCTTAGGGCGGGACATCTCTACATAGAACACGGCATCGTTCATCTTCCTCATGATTCTCTCACCGCCAGTAAATACTGGGGTTTCGGGATGGTTGAGGAAAGGAAGCCACAGGTGGATGTTTTCCCACTTGGGACCCTGGTCGCTGATGTAGCCGAAGATGCTGCGGATGTTCTTGCGTTTGTAGTCTACGAGATAGCGGAGGATGTCCTTCTTTGGGACAGGCACTCCGTTTTCTTCGTGAGAGCGGATGCGCTTGAAGAGTTCATCGAAGGCTTGGTTACGCAGAGGATGATAGATGAGGCCTATGATGCGGGTTTTAGGAAGTTTGATGCCTACACATGAGAGCCACTCCCAGTTGCAGTAATGACCGAGGATGGCTGCCACATCCTGACCTTCCTGGAAACATTGCTCCACTTCCTCGCTGTTGATGACCTGGAATCGCTGGCGCAACTCCTTGTCACTGATGCTGAGCAGTTTGACAGCCTCGAAGAAGTAATCGCTGAACCAGCGATAGAACTTCTTCTCAATGTCGATAATCTCTTCTTCTGATTTCTCGGGAAAAGAGCTGGTGAGATTCTTACGCGCAATACCTCTGCGGTACTTGATGACGTAATACATCATGAAGTACTCGAAGTCGGCAATGCAATAGAGCAGCCTGAAAGGCAGCAGCGATATTGCATAAAAGAATGCATAAACAATCTTAACCATCTGTAAAACTATAAATTCTTAACTATTAACTATTTACTCAATTACACCTGCTGCATATCATGCAACTTCTTGTAATATCCGTCTTTTCTAATCAGTTCATCGTGGGTACCGCGCTCCACAATCTTACCCTCGTGCAATACGCAGATTTCATCGGCATGCTTGATGGTACTCAATCGGTGAGCCACAGCCACGGTGGTACGGGTTTTCATCAGTTTCTCCAAGGCATCCTGTACCAGGCGCTCGCTCTCGGTGTCGAGGGCTGATGTCGCTTCATCGAGGATGAGGATAGGAGGATTCTTGAGGATGGCACGGGCGATGCTGACACGCTGGCGCTGGCCACCGGAAAGTCTGCCGCCTCGGTCTCCGATATTTGTATCGAAACCATGCTCCGACTTGGTAATAAACTCGTAAGCATTGGCTATCTTAGCTGCATTGGCTATTTCTTCATCCGTAGCATCGGTCTTGCCGAATCGGATGTTGTCCTTGAAGCTTGCATTGAAGAGAATAGCCTCCTGGTTTACATTACCTATCAGCTGTCGGAGATCGTGCACGCAGAGGTCCTTCACGTTGATACCGTCGATGAGCACTTCGCCCTCCTGTACATCGTAGTAGCGAGGAATCAGGTCGAGCATCGTACTCTTTCCGCTACCGCTCTGACCCACCAGTGCGATGGTCTTTCCCTTAGGAATCACCAGGTTGATATCCTTCAGCACGTAAACCAGTTCATCATTCTGATGGTCGGTATAGGCAAAGGAAACATGGCGGAACTCTATCTGATGTTCGAAGCTGCTGATATGCTCAGGGTTCTCCTTATCCTTGATTTCCACCTCAGCCTGCAGAATCTTGTCGATACGCTCCATACTTGCCAATCCCTTTGGGATATTGTAACTCGCCTTGGAGAATTCCTTCAGTGGGTTGATGATGCTGTAGAGCATCACGAGATAGAAGATGATGGTAGGACCGTCGATTCTGCCGTAATCCAGAACCAGGATACCGCCAAACCACAATACCACTACGATGAGGATGGTTCCCAGGAACTCACTCATCGGGTGTGCCATCTGCTGGCGGATATTTACGCGCATGATGTTGTCGCGGTAGCTGCTATTAACCTGATTGAAACGCTTGTTCATCTTTTCTTCTGCACAGAACGCCTTGATGATGCGCAAGCCGCCCAGGGTTTCTTCTACCATACTCATCGTGTCGCTCCAAAGTGCCTGTGCCTCGATACTGTGTGCCTTCAGTTTCTTGCCCACTACTCCCATGAACCAGCCGAAAGGTGGTACAAAGAGAATGGTGAAGAGGGTGAGCTGCCAACTGATGCAGATCAGCGTAACGAAATAGAAGAGAATCAGGATAGGGTTCTTGAAGAGCATGTCGAGCGACGACATGATGCTGTTCTCCACTTCCTGCACATCACCGCTCATGCGGGCAATGATATCTCCCTTGCGCTCCTCGCTGAAGAAACCGAGCGAGAGACTGTTTATCTTCTGGTAAATCTGGTTGCGGATGTCTCTTACGATACCTGTACGAATAGGTATGATGGTGGCTGACGAGAGGAAATAGGCTCCCGTCTTGAGGAATGTCATGAAGGCTAGGAATATGCCGATGACCAAAAGGGCTGTTGATGCACTATGGACAACAATAAACTCCTGAATATAATAATACAGGTTATTGGTTGCAACCTCCTTGATGCTACCCCAATCTCCATTCCAGTGCATATACTCGTTGACACGGATACCACCATCTACTTTGAACAGGATTTGCAGGATTGGTATCAAGGCTGCAAACGAAAAGATGTTCAATACCGCAGACAGGATATTGAACAGGATTGACAGTCCCAGATACTTTTTGTATGGAGGGACGAATCGGCGTAAAATTTGCAAGAATTCCTTCATAGGTGCAAATATAGTGCTTTTTAAGAAAACCGCCAAACTTTTGGCGGTTTTTCTTGTTTATATTCTGTTTTTTCTTTCAGAAGAGTCTTTTTATTCAGAAAAAGCTGTTCTGAAGAGTTTGGTTTTACTCCTTTACTTCTTCTCCGAAGAGAGTAGCAGAGGTAGAACCGGTGATGCGAACCTTCACGAACTCTCCGATGTGGTGGTTGCCCTTATCGATGACAACCGCCTTGTTCTGTTCTGTTCGACCCATCATCTGTTCGCGGCTACGCTTGCTGAAGTTCTCGATGAGGATGGTGAATACCTTGCCCTCATCCTTCTTGTTCTGTTCGGCGCTCACCTCGGTTTGCAACTTGATAAGTTCGTTGAGGCGGGCTATCTTGGTTTCCTCAGAAACGTTGTCTGGCAGGTGCTTGGCTGCGTAGGTGCCCGGGCGCTCTGAATACTTGAACATGAAGGCGCTGTCGAATCCTACTTCCTTCACCAGCGAGAGGGTTTCCTGATGGTCTTCCTCGGTCTCGTCGTGATAACCCACGAAGATGTCGGTGGTGATGCCGCAGCCTGGAATGATGCGCTTGATATCGGCGATGCGCTGCAGATACTCCTCACGGGTGTATTTGCGGTTCATCAGCTTCAAAATCTTGTTGCTTCCGCTCTGTGCAGGGAAGTGGATGTGCTTGCAGAGGTTTGGCTCTTCGGCAATGGCGTGGAGGATGTCCTCGGTCATATCCTCTGGGTTAGAGGTGGTGAAGCGCACTCGCATATCCGGTACAGCCTGGGCTACCATGTGGAGGAGCTCGGCAAAGGAAAGACTGCCTTCCTCGCGCTTGCCCGATGGCGAGAGACCATAACTGTTTACATTCTGTCCCAGCAGGGTAACCTCCTTGAAGCCACGCTGCTGCAAATCGCGAACCTCACGCAGGATGCTCTCAGCATCGCGGCTGCGCTCACGTCCACGGGTATAAGGCACGATGCAGTAGTGGCAGAAGTTGTTGCAACCACGCATGATGCTTACGAAACCGCTCACTCTGTTGCCACCGATGCGCTGAGGTACGATGTCACGGTAAGTCTCGGTCTTAGAGAGTTCGATGTTGATGGCGTTGGTTCCCATCTCGCACTGCGCAATCATATCCGGCAGGTTGAGATAGCTGTCTGGTCCGCAAACGAGATTGGCATAGTGGTTCTGGATGAGGTCATCCTTCACGCGCTCTGCCATACAGCCCAAAACGCCGAGAATCACCTTTCTTCCCTTTTTCTGCTCTGCATGCAGGGTGTCGAGGCGATGATAAATCTTGTTCTCTGCATTCTCGCGGATACTGCAGGTGTTCAGGAAGATGGCATCAGCCTCTTCTTCTTTCTCACAAATTTCGTAGCCAGCCATCTGCATCACAGAGGCAACTACCTCACTGTCTGCCACGTTCATCTGGCAGCCATAAGTCTCAATAAATAGTTTCTTCATTGTTCTAGATGAATTCTATTCGTTTATAATGTTATTGTAATTAAAATATGTAACTATCTGAATCTCAGTCGCGAAGAAGGAGTATGATGCTCTATCATTCCCTTCGATACTGCCATCAATGCAAAATAGATGACGACGGCAGAGATGAGGCCGGCGATGGCATCGATGAGATAATGCGCCTGAATATATACGGTAGCCAGACACAGGAAGATGTAGAATGGCAGCATCACGTATAGCATTTTTCTGTTGCCGGCATGCCAGACCAGGAGCATGCAGATGGTGCTCACGCCCACATGCGAACTTGGGAAAGCGGCTGTAGGACGCTCGCCGGCGTTCTTGGCGTCTTCTACAAGCTGGTAGAAGATTCCATCGGTGTAGCCCGGTGTCGGCAGGCAGTTGGTATGGGTATTGAAGTAATCGCCCAAAGCCGGGAAGATGCCTTTGGTTATTTCTGATATCCCTACTGCATCAAAGTAGAAGGTCGGACCCGCTACCGGTACATAGATGTAGATGAGATAGTAGATAAAGAAACTGGTGAGCATGACGAATGCAGCTCTTTCAGCCTCATAATATCTGCAGAAGAAATAATAGAATGAAACCAATGCAATCATCGGATAATACATAAAGTAGCCCATCGACATCAGTTCGCTTACTACAGCCCAAGGCAGGGCTTTGGCAAAGAGCAGGGCGGGTTGACAGCCGAAAAGATCCTGCTCCCAACCTGCAAAGATATGGTCGAGATTTGGGAACATGCGGTTGATTTCGTAGGTGTCGGGATACCACCAGGCAAGCAAAGCCATCTGGGCAATGATGCGCACCATCTTGGTGATGCGGCAAGGTATCATGCGGTATACTGCCCAAAGAGCGATGGTCATGACGAGCACTCTCAGTCGTCCCCAAAGCATAGCTTCCGGGTTTACGAGTTTGGTATAGGTAAAGAGCATGGTGATAATGGTGATTGCCATATATCCCAGCATGACCCATTCCAGTGTCATCAGTCCCTTCTTCGGGTTCTTGTCTATCTTGAAATAATCTTTTATCACGCTTCTTATTAGTTTATAATTTATAGTTTACAGTTTATAGGGCAATCTCGCTATACGGTGTAGCCGTTATCAACTATCAACTATTAACTTTTAACTATTAACTAGTTTACAGCCATCCGTTATCTTTGTACCACTTGATGGCGAGCTTCACACCTCTTTCCAGTGGATAATGAGGATGATAGCCCAGTTCATCCATGGCTGGCTCAATATCACATCGCCAGTTGCGCTGTTTCAGAATGTTGTACTTATCATTGTTCAGGGCCGACATCTTACCCGTCATCCTTCCGAGATACTCTCCGAAGAAGGTTACGATGCGCAACACCCAGACAGGTGCCTTGATGCGTAGCATCCAAGGATTGCCTAACTCCTTTTTTATCAGGTCGCTGAAGGCAGCTGACTGATATACTTCTCCATCGCTGAGGAAGTATTTCCTGCCGTTCATTCCATGATCCAGAGCCAGGAATACAGCCTGTACCACGTCCTGTACATATACAAAAGTGATGTCCTGACGCTTGAATCCTACAGCAAAGTCAACATGTTGCTTGATGCTCTGCGCCATGAGAAAATAATCTTTCTCCCTAGGACCATAAACTCCTGTAGGGCGGAGGATGATATAAGGGAAGTTATTGCCGATGCTGTCCAGATAGCGTTCTGCCTCCAGCTTACTCTTTCCGTATGCAGTATTTGGCTTAGGAGTATCATGTTCTGAGATTTCCTGATAAGGCTGCTCTTCGCGGATGGCTCCAAAGATGCTGAGCGAACTGACAAAGACAAATCGCCTGATAGGCATCTGGAGGCGCAGAAGGACGTTCACCAGATGCTTGGTTCCCTCGGTGTTTACCTTATAAAAGTCCTCTGCATGCAGGCACTTCGTTGCGCCGGCTGCATGCACTATATAGTCGAACTCGTGCGGGGCGAGTTCTTTCTCCAACTCTTCCTCTGAAGAAAGATTGAGATTGATAAAATGGATGCGCTCGTCTTGCAGATACTTTCTGGAACTGGTAGGGCGTACTGCCGCCCAGGTTTCCATGCCCTGTCTTAAGGCCTCTTCCACGATGTAGCTGCCGATAAAGCCCGACGCACCCGTTACTAGAATCTTCATTAATTATTTATAAAATTGCAATTTTGGCTGCAAAGATACTATTTTTTCATGAGTTATCCACATTGTTATGCAAAAATTATTTTAAATTCTTCTGTTTCTTCACAAAAAGTATTATCTTTGCACTTATGACGCAAGTATCAGGTTTTATATTGTCCTCAGAGTTTGAAGTCTCGGAAACATTCACAGAAATATCCGAACTTTCTTCCAGCGGTTTCAATGTCCTGCTCCAAGCCAAGCGCAACGGTCAGTGGTGGATATTGAAATCGTTGAAGCCTGATGTGTGTCATGATTCTACCTTCCTGCAGCTTCAGCAGAAGGAATATGATATTCTTGCCCGTCTTGACCATCCCGGTATTGTGAAGGTGGAGGGGTTGGAAGAAGTTGAGGGATACGGCAGGTGTATCGTGATGGAATGGATAGATGGCGTGACGCTTGATGAGTGGCTTGCCCAGAAGCATTCCGGTTTGGAGCGCCGGCAGATTGCCCGCCAGCTTTTGCTGGTGATGGAGTATGTGCACGAACAGCAGATTGTGCATCGCGACCTGAAACCTGCCAATATCATGATAGCCCGTAACGGAGGTACGCTCAAGTTGATTGATTTCGGGCTCTCTGATGCCGATAGCTATACCATTCTGAAGAGCCCTGCCGGTACCGAAGGGTATGTTTCGCCTGAGCAGCAGGAGGAGAGTGTGCCTGATGTGCGCAATGATATCTACAGCCTGGGAGTCATCTTGAAGGAGATGCGGCTGGGATGGTCTTGCCGTTGGGCTGTCAAGAGATGTTTTCTTCCTTTAGAGTATCGGTATCCTAATGTGTTAGCTTTAAGGATGCATATTCAGTCGCTTCATCGTCGCCTAATAGCTTTAAACTGTCTTCTCGCTTTTTTAGTTTTGGGCACATCAGGTATTGTTTTATATAATAAGGTGGTAAAGCCAGAGATACTATACGATGTGGTTGCTCAGTTTACTGTTGGCAACCTGGTATATAAGTCGTGGGGTGGTGGTTTGGTTACTGTAAGTGCTGCCAATGACCGGGATTCTGTCATCGAGATACCTGCTACCGTGAAATATAAGGGTATGGATTATCGTATAGATGAGTTGGAGGATAGTGCTTTTGCTGCTCACCCTTTCTTGAAGCGGGTCGTGATGCCTGATAATCCCAAGTTGCATGTGATGAAACATATCTTTGCTGGCAGTCCTAATCTGGAGGGTATATATTTCCGTAGCAAGACACCACCTATGTTGGGCAATGCAATCTGGAGGGTGACGATGGATGATATCTTTGAGACTCCTAGTTTTGGGAAGATTGTTCTCTATGTTCCTAAGGGTAGCAAAGATGCTTATTGCCGTTCACCGTGGGGGCACTTTACTTATATTGTGGAGTTTGAGAAATGACAACGATAAAATTAAAAATGGCACTCCCTGGTTTTGAGGGGATGCCATTTCTTTGTTAAAAGGATATGGTTTGAGATTTATTTGAATCTCAGACCGCAGGGATGTTATATCTGTCCTGCTCTAATATCCTGGGTTCATAGAAAATGATTCAAATGACTATAAATACGCTTTCAGATTTTATTTTATCTCCCAAATCAATCTTTACTTTCTGGCTGCAAAAATACATAAAAAGAACGAAAGTAGATTGGTTCAAAACGGTTTAATTTCAGCTTATTGCAATAAAAGGTACATTTTTTGTGGGAAAAACGGCAAATATTGCTTATCTTTGCAATCTGTAAAAAGCAAATAGATGAATATATAATGATGGAAGATTATAAAAAAGAAGATTTTGATAGACTCAAGAATGAGGTCGAAACGCTGGTGGGACGAAAGATCGTTTCACCAAGGGATTTTGATTTCCTTTCCCGACAGATAGAGGGTTATACCCAGGAAACGGTTTCGGTGAGCACGCTGAAGCGTCTGTGGGGATATGTGGCATGTTCCTGCAAGCCGAGCAGGTTCAATCTGGAATTGCTCTCCCGCATGGTGGGATATCCCAGCTGGAATGCGTTCGTAGAGAGTAAGGATGCTGTTGCTTCCAGCCGATTCTTTTTCAAGAGCAAGCTGATTGCTGATGCTCTTGTCGTAAATGATCTGGTTAGACTGACCTGGCAGCCCGGCCGTATTCTTACCATCAAGTATCTGGGAAATGACAATTTCAAGGTGATGGAATCGCTGAACAGCAAACTGGCTGCCGGGGATACGTTTACCTGCCACCAGTTTGTGGCTGATGAGCCTCTTTATCTTTCCAACCTGACCCATCCCGGCATTCCTCCCTGCAACTATGTGGCAGGACAGAATGGAGGCATCAAGTGGAATGTTCTTGAAGGATAAACTGTACGGTTCTTTCACCATATAATCAAGGGTCTATACGCCACCTGTTCATCGTGGCATATAGACCCTTGTCGTTTCTTCTGCTAACTGTCTTATACGTGAAAAAGTTGTCACCTTTAGGATGGTTAAACTAAATTTGTTACTATCTATTTTTCTTATCACTAAATGAGTTACGCATTTTTATTTTTATCACTATATGGGTTGTCAGCGAATACCCATTATACCTAACTAGGTTACTCTTTTTAAGGAGCTATCCCTAGAAAGGTTACGGTGATGATATTCTTTCAAATGCAAAGATACACATTTCAACTAATTAGAAGAATTTTACATAAAAAAATTGAGGTGTTATGCTTCATGCTGTCTTACACCCATGCGGGCCTCTACTACGTTTACCACATAGTCGCCGAGTTTCTCGCATTCCTGGATGATATCCATATACATGGTACCGATGGCGTAGGTATAGAGATGGTTGTTCACATCGTTGATGTTCTGGCTCTTCAACTGATTGCGATAGTTGTTGATTTCGTTCTCGATGTTGAAAGAGAGGTTGGCATCGTTGTCTCCCTTATGACCTACGAGTGTGATGTTCATTTGGGTAAGGGCATTGTCGGTAAGTTCCATCATCTGGTGCATGTGCTCATACTGTGAAGTGATGAAGTCTTCCTTGCCCTTGAAACGGCGGTTCAGCGTGCGTGCGATGTTGAAGCAGCTGTCACCGATACTCTCGATTTCAGAAATCTCACGGAGCATGGCACGAATCTTTGCCTTGGTCTCGTCAGAAAGATGAGAATCGCTCACCTGGTCAAGATACTTGGCAATCTCTATCTCCATGTTGTCAGAGATACCTTCGTATTTTTCGATGCGGCTATAGAGTTTTACAAACTTTTCTTCATTGGTCTCGCCAAGAAGCGTCTTCACCATGCCGAACATGCGCTGGATGCGCTCTGCAAAACAATGGATTTCCTTCTGTGCCTCCAAGACTGAGATTTCCGGTGTCTTCATGATACCGCTCTGGATAAAGCGCAGGCGGAAGTCGTCCTCATCGGTATTCTTCTTAGGACGGATAATCTTGCATACCAGCTTCTCTATCTGTGGAATGAACCATACCAGGATAAAGGTATTGGCGAGGTTGAAGGTGGTATGGAAGGCGGCAAGCACAAAGGATAGCTTGGTTGCATTGGCTACGAAATGAGGATCAGTCTTCTCCATGGCATCGTCGAAACCTACCCAGCCGCAAACCAGATGGATGAACGGGTGGAATATGCAGAGTATCCAAAGCACACCGAAGATGTTGAATACCATGTGCGCCATCGCCGCTCTCCGGGCCTGGGTATTGGCGGTGAGCGCTGCCACATTGGAGGTTACGGTTGTTCCGATATTCTCACCCATCACAAGCGCAATGCCCTGATAGATTGGCAATACGCCGGTAGAGCAGAGTATCATCGTAATCGCCATGACGGCTGCCGAACTCTGCACGCACATAGTGAGTATACTACCGATAATCAGAAAGGTGATGGTGGTCTGGAAACTGTGAGGGTCGAAACTTGCAAAGAATTCAAGAACCGGCTGATTATGAGCCAGATCCATGTCGATACCGGTTTGGCGTAAAGTTCCCAAACCGAGAAACATAAAGGATATACCGAAGATGAAGTCGCCGATAATCTTGCGCTTCTTGCTGTAAATCAGGATGATGGCGATGAAGAACGCCGGCCATACAAAATCTGTGATGTTAAACGAGAAACCGGCACTCATGATCCATGCGGTGAGCGTGGTTCCTATGTTGGCGCCCATGATAACGGAGATAGCCTGGGCTAGGGTAAGGAGACCGGCATTAACGAATGATACGGTCATCACTGTTGTGGCTGTAGAAGACTGCACCGCTGCGGTGATGAGCGTACCCGTGAGGATGCCCGTCAAACGGTTGGTGGTCATTGTTCCTAACACATGGCGGAGCTGTGGTCCTGCCATCTTCTGCAAACTGTCGCTCATGGTCTTCATACCGAACATCAGTAGGGCGAGTGCTCCAATAAGCTTAAAAAATATCCAAATCGACATATAATAACTTAATTAATGTTGTCAAATACATCTGGTTTCCGAATTTCTTCGTAACTTTACACTCTGTAGGCGTCTCTCTTCTAAAAAGAGTAAGCCGATGCTCAAAAAGCACCTTTGGGGGCTTCGAGAGCGGGTAGATTAGTTTAATTTTGTAACATAGTTTTAATACAAATGAAACAAGTAATTCAAATCCGTTGCAAAAATAATAAAAAATCTCAGAAAGTAGAAATCGGAAGCACACTTTTTGATATTTTTTCTGCATTTGACCTTAAAATGACCCACGGACCGGTGTCTGCAAGGGTAAATAACAAGGTTGAAGGCATGCATTATCGTGTTTATAATTCTAAAGATGTGGAATTCCTTGATATGACTTCTTCATCCGGTTCGCGTGCATATACCCGTACCCTCTTCTTTGTTCTCTGCAAGGCGGTACAGGACATTTATCCTGCTACAGATGTGGTGATTGATATCCCCGTATCGAATGGTTTCTACGTAGATATCCGCCTGGGCAGACCTGTTGTAGATGAAGATGTGAACATCATCCGCCGTCGCATGCAGGAGATTATCGATGCCAGGATGCCGATACGCCGCTTCACCGTGCCTACCGAAGAGGCAGTTGCGCTGTTCCAGGAGAAAGGGGATGTTGAGAAGGTGAAACTGCTCAAGACGTCGGGCTCTATCTATACTACCTATTATAAAATAGGTGATTATGTAGATTATTACTACGGCACGCTGCTCACCAATACCTCGCAGCTCTATCTCTTCGGGCTGGAGAAATATTATGATGGCATGCTCCTGCGCATTCCTTCGCTCAAGAACCCGGATGTGCTGGGCGAAATGACCCGACAGGACAAGATGTTTGAGATATTCAAGGAGCATCATCGCTGGCAGAGTATCCTGGGCATCAGGACTGTAGGCGATTTTAACCAGGCGATAGATGCCAATCATTCTACCGACATCATCAATATCAGCGAGGCGCTGCAGGAGAAGAAGATTGCCAAGATTGCTGAGGAGATTGCCAGCCGCAAGGGCGTGAAACTGGTGCTGCTGGCAGGTCCTTCTTCTTCGGGCAAGACCACTTCGTGCAAACGCCTGAGCATACAGCTTGCCGTAAACGGATTGAAACCGCTCCAGATTTCGCTCGATGATTATTTTGTAGATAGGGAGAAAACGCCGAAGGATGCTTCGGGCGAATATGATTATGAGAGCATCTATGCCCTGGATCTCGATCTGATCAACGAGCAGTTCAATGCCCTCTTCCGTGGTGAGGAGGTAGAATTGCCGAAGTATGATTTCCAGAGCGGAAAGAGTAAAAAGAGTGGCAACAAGCTGAAGATGAACGATAACAATGTGCTGGTGGTAGAGGGCATTCATGCATTGAACCCAGAGCTGACGGCCCACATCCCACAGGAGCAGATATTCAGAGTATATGCTTCGGCGCTGACCACGATTCTTCTGGATAATCACAATTATATCCCGACGACAGACAACCGTTTGCTCCGCCGCATCATCCGCGATTACAAGTATCGGGGTGTCTCTGCCCAGGAAACCATTCATCGCTGGCCTTCGGTAAGGGCGGGTGAGAACAAGTGGATATTCCCGTTCCAGGAGAATGCCGATGCGATGCTCAATACGGCGATGCTTTATGAGCTGGCTGTAATCAAGACGCAGGCAGAGCCGCTGCTGCAGCAGGTTCCGGAGAATTGCGAGGAATATGCTGAGGCTTACCGGTTGCTTAAGTTCCTGAAATACTTCAAGGGTATACCTTATAATAATCTGCCGCCTACTTCGCTTCTGCGAGAGTTCCTGGGGGGCAGCTCGTTTCATTATTAAAGGTTTTATCTTTCGGAGATAAGTTGGCTGTTTGAGTAGGACAGCCAACTGGCAGAAGCCGGACAGCCGACTAGCGCCTTATCCGCTAGTCGGCTGTTTGTCTTTAACAGTTCTCGGAACTGGGTTTATCTGATATCCTTTTAGACGTCTGATTTTCTTTTTTATGCGATAGACGAAAAACTCTTCACTCTTCACCAAATGCTCCGAACCCCCTGTGTTTATCGGCATTCCGAGGGGTGAAGAGTGTTCGGGCACTCTTCACCCACTCTTCATCACTCTTCACCTTCTGTTGCAGCGGTCTTGTACCTCTTTTTAATTGAACTTTCGTAAGTTTTGCCCCACACGCCCTGGGCTAGGAGCTTTTGGGTCTTCAGCCCGTACTTGAACCGCATGCGAAAGTTCAGTTTTTTTAATGTCTGTTGGTGAAGAGTGGTGAAGAGTAGGTGAAGAGATAAAAACAACTCTTCACCCCTCGGAATGCCGATAAACACAGGGGTTTCGGACCGAAAGGTGAAGAGTGAAGAGTATTTCAGAGTAGAGTTGCTATACTTTATTATAAAGCGTACGAATTTATAAAGCCTGCGGCTTAGAGCTTGCTGCCATAGCACAAGTCGCCGGCGTCGCCGAAGCCTGGCACGATGTACTTATGCTCGTTCAACCCCTCATCAATAGAGGCACACCAAATAGTAGTCTTGTCCTCGGGGAAGGTCTTCTTGATGTGCTCAATGCCCTCAGGTGCAGCGAGAACACAGGCAATGTGGATATGTTTAGGATTGCCCTTGGTGAGGAAAGCCTTCATACCCATCTCCATGCTGATACCTGTGGCAAGCATAGGGTCGGCAATGATGAGCACCTTATCAGTAAGATCAGGTGTGGCGAGGTATTCGATATGTACGCCCACCTCAGTATGCTCCTTGTTGGTATACTCGCGATAAGCACTCACAAAGGCATTGCCAGAGTGGTCGAAAATATTGAGAAAACCTTCGTGGAAAGGAAGTCCGGCACGGAAGATCGTACCGATGACAATCTTTTCGGTAGGAAGATTGACCTGGGCTACACCGAGTGGTGTAGTCACCTCAGTCTTTTCGTAATTAAGAGTCTTTGATATTTCAAAGGCTTCATACTCACCGATTCTCATAATGTTGTTGCGGAAGAGCAGTCGGTTCTTTTGATAATCGCAGTCACGCATCTCAGCCAGATAGCGGTTGATGATGCAATTGTGCTCGCTCAGATTATTTATCTTCATATAGCTGTAGTTTTTCTGCAAAGATATAATAAATCTCGGAAACGGCAAAATGTTTGGGCAATTATTTTCTCTCTGGGGAATGAAAGAACATGTTTCTATCTTATTTTTCCTTCAAATATTCTCTTATATATAAAAGAGGTGTAAATCTCAGCTTCAAATTCTCCAAGCAGAGATTTTTTGCAAAGTCAACGTGGCAAATATCAGATGAAATCTTCCATTTTTAACTTCTTTAACCTAAAAAGAATTTAAAATACATTTTTTATGCATGAGAATCTTTGCCATAAAACATATTTTTCGTAACTTTGCGGCGATTTAGGAAACGAACAAATATTTCACAACTTAAATACATTTAAAGTAAAATGGCAAAGTTAGATTTGACAAAGTATGGTATTACTGGTGCTACAGTAATCGCTCACAATCCTTCTTACGAGAAGTTGTTCGAGGAGGAGACAAAGGCTGGTCTCGAAGGTTATGAGAAGGGTCAGCAGACAGAATTAGGTGCAGTTAACGTTATGACTGGTATCTACACAGGTCGTTCACCTAAGGATAAGTACATCGTAATGGATGAGAACTCAAAGGACACTGTATGGTGGACTACTGATGAATATAAGAATGATAACCACCCAATGTCTGAGGAGGTTTGGGGTACAGTGAAGGACCTCGCTGTTAAGGAGCTCTGCAACAAGAACCTCTATGTTGTAGATGGTTTCTGCGGTGCTAACAAGGATACTCGTATGGCTGTTCGTTTCATCGTTGAGGTTGCTTGGCAGGCTCACTTCGTAACAAACATGTTCATCCGTCCTACAGCTGAGGAGCTCGAGGCATTCGAGCCAGACTTCGTTGTTTACAACGCTTCTAAGGCTAAGGTTGAGAACTACAAGGAGCTCGGTTTGAACTCTGAGACTTGTGTTGCTTTCAACGTAACATCTAAGGAGCAGGTTATCATCAATACATGGTATGGTGGTGAGATGAAGAAGGGTATGTTCTCTATGATGAACTACTTCTTGCCATTGAAGGGTATGGCTTCTATGCACTGCTCTGCTAACTGCGATATGAACGGTGAGAATACAGCTATCTTCTTCGGTCTTTCTGGTACAGGTAAGACTACATTGTCTACAGACCCTAAGCGTAAGTTGATCGGTGACGATGAGCACGGATGGGATGACAATGGTGTATTCAACTTCGAAGGTGGTTGCTACGCTAAGGTTATCAACCTTGACAAGGAGTCTGAGCCAGATATCTACAACGCTATCAAGCGCAACGCTCTCTTGGAGAACGTAACTGTAGCTGCTGATGGTAAGATTGACTTCGCTGATAAGAGCGTAACAGAGAACACTCGTGTTTCTTACCCAATCTTCCACATCAACAACATCCAGCCAGGTTCTTCTGCTCCAGCTGCTAAGCAGGTTATCTTCCTCTCAGCTGATGCATTCGGTGTATTGCCTCCAGTATCTATCCTGACTCCAGAGCAGACTCAGTACTATTTCCTCTCTGGCTTCACAGCTAAGTTGGCAGGTACAGAGCGCGGTATCACAGAGCCTACTCCAACATTCTCTGCTTGCTTCGGCCAGGCATTCTTGGAGTTGCACCCAACAAAGTACGCTCAGGAGTTGGTTAAGAAGATGAACAAGAACAACGCTAAGGCTTACCTCGTTAACACAGGTTGGAACGGTACTGGCAAGCGTATCTCTATCCGCGATACACGTGGTATCATTGACGCTATTCTGAACGGTGACATCGACAAGGCTCCTACAAAGCAGATTCCTATGTTCGACTTCAAGGTTCCAACAGAGTTGCCAGGTGTAGCTACTGAGATCTTGGATCCACGCGATACATACGCTGAGGCTTCTCAGTGGGAGGAGAAGGCTAAGGATTTGGCTGCTCGTTTCATCAAGAACTTCGCTAAGTATACAAACAACGAGGCTGGTAAGGCTCTCGTTGCTGCTGGTCCACAGCTCTAATTCGACACTTCGAATTTATACTAAATATGGAATCCCGTTTCTTGCAAAAGAAGCGGGATTTCTTCGTTTTTACGCCTCGAAATCACTAAAAAACTTAAAAAATGCGTCTAAAATGAATAATTTGCATAATAATAAGGAGAAAAGGTCGAGTTTTTAAAGAATTCTCAGTAAATTTGCAGCTAAAAATAAAATAGGATAGAATGAAAAGGAAGTTTTTTGCTTTCATAGCGCTGATTACAGCTACGCTCTCGCTCTCTTCTTGCTTGAGCAGCGATGAAACAACAGTAGAATATACACATGATACAGCCATCACGGCTTTCTCGTTGGGTAGTCTTGACAGATATACCAAAACGAAGGCAGGTAAAGATACCTTGCTCAAGGCTAATGTGACGGGCTCTGACTATAAATTTTACATAGATCAGGCACAACGCTTGATTTATAATGTAGATTCCTTGCCTTGTGGGGTGAGGGATACTGCCATATTGGCTACTATCAGCAGCAAGAATAGCAGCCCTATTCTCCTGATGGATATCAACAAGCCTGATTCTGTCGCAGCATACTATTCAAGCTCTGATTCCATTAACTTCTCAAAGCCTCGCTTTATTAGAGTTTACAGCAGCGACTACTCTGCCTATGCCGAGTATAAGGTTACCGTAAACGTACATAAGGAGTTGCCTTATGAGTTTAAGTGGCATGAGCTGGCTCAGAACAACAGTCAGTTGGCTGAGTTCTCTGATCTGAAGGCTGTAGCTTGTGGTGATTCCATCTATGTATTCGGCAAGACTGCCGAGGGTACTAAGGTGCTGAAGTCAGCCATCAATGATGGCAGCGCCTGGTCACCTATTATGATGAACGAAAGCTTAAGTAGTGACGCTTACCAGAGTGCAGTAGCGCTGGAAGGCAAACTCTATATCTCAGATGGCGGCAAGGTTTATGCTTCTGCCGATGCAGAAACATGGACAGAGGTTTCTGAAAACGCAGATATCAAGCAGCTCATTGGTGCAAGCAGCAAGTATCTCTATGCTTATACTGCTGCAGGTATCTCTGTTTCAAAAGACAAGGGTGTCAGCTGGGAGCAGGAGAAACTTGATACAGATGCAGACTATTTGCCAACACAGAATATCTCAATGAATGCGGCTGGCGTGCTCTCTGCAAAAAATGTGGAGAACGTGATGCTGATGGGTACTCGTGACAAGGCTTTGAATGATACGGTTGCCACCACATGGTTGCGCACGGTTGACTATGATGTAAATGCTGAAGCCGGACAGTGGAACTATCTGGAAATCGAAAACAATAAAAGTGGAAAGATGCCTTGGCTGGATCAGGTAATTACCTGTGCTGCCGATACAGGCTTCGTTGCTTTAGGCAATAACGGCAAATGGTATAAGAGCCAGAATGCCGGATTGACTTGGAAGCAGGATAAGATGGTTGTTCTGCCTGCTAAGTTTGCTACTGAAGGTCGTTTCGCTTTCTGTCGTGACAAGCAACATTACTATTGGATTATCAGAAACGGATACGTATGGAGAGGACGTTTCAATATAGATGGCTGGAGCAAGGAAGATTAATCATCCTGCTTGCCTTCTTAACTCTGGGCTGTATGGCGGTTCGTGCACAGGACGATCCGCAATATCGCATGGAGATAGGCGCCGGTGTGGGAGTAATGACCTATGAAGGCGACTTTAACGGAAATGTGCTTGGCGACATGCAACCTGCCGGTTTCCTGTTGGGAAGATACAATTTCGACCCCTACAAGGACTTGAAACTGAGCGTGGGCTTTGGAAAAATAAAAGGTTCTTCGGCAAATGTGGATACTTTCTATCCTGATTATGCGGAGAATCTCTATTCCTTCAATCATACGCTGGTGGATATGAATCTGGTGTTTGAGTACAACTTCTGGCCCTACGGAACAGGCAGAGACTATCGCGGAGCCCAGCGCCTGGTTCCTTATATACTGGGTGGCTTGGGAGCAACCTATGTAAAAGGTAACGAAAAAAATGTATTTACAGCCAACGTGCCTTTAGGCATCGGCGCAAAATATAAAGTGAACGAAAGGTTGAACTTGGGACTGGCTTGGACTTTCCATTTCTCGCTCAGCGATGAACTGGATGGTGTGAAAGACCCTTACTGGGTAAAGAGCAGTGGCATTTTCAAGAATACCGACTGCTATTCTACCATAGCCGTTTCGGTGACCTATAGTTTCAGTGCAAAATGTAAAACTTGTAATAAAGAAGAATGATGGACAACTTAGATATGAACAGGATTCCTGAGCACATCGCTATCATTATGGATGGCAATGGTCGCTGGGCAACAGAACGGGGCAAGGAGCGTAGCTACGGCCATCAGGCTGGAGTAGATACCGTGCGCCGAATTACATCGGAGTGTACCAGGTTGGGGGTAAAATATCTCACCCTCTATACTTTCTCTACAGAGAATTGGAACCGTCCGGCCGATGAGGTTGCTGCCTTGATGGGACTGGTACTGACTTCGCTCGAAGATGAAATCTTCATGAAGAATAATGTCCGCTTCCGTGTGATAGGTGATTTGAAACGCCTGCCACAACAGGTGCAGGACAAGCTTCAGGAGACCATGGACCATACTGCGAAGAACGATTCGATGACTATGGTAGTGGCATTGAGCTATTCTTCACGTTGGGAAATCCTGAATGCTACAAAGAAAATGGTAAAAGAAGCGCTCGAGTCTGGTTCAACCTATGAGCAGATAGAGGATAAACTGACAGAGGAGAACTTCGAGAAGCATCTTGAGACCAGTTTCATGCCAGATCCTGAACTTCTGATACGTACAGGAGGTGAACTCCGTATCAGCAACTATCTTCTTTGGCAGATAGCTTATTCAGAGTTGTATTTCTGTGATACCTTCTGGCCAGACTTCAATGAAGAAGATCTGCACAAGGCAATAGCAAGTTATCAGAACCGCCAACGTCGATTTGGAAAAACCGAGGCACAGGTGGAAGAGGAGGAGAAATAGGCAAACCTCATACAAGCATAGAAAAATCATATTATATATAATAAGGTATAAATGAATAGATTTAAAAAGATTTTCATCCTGCTGTTCGGCGTAATGGCATGCATGCAGATTCAGGCACAAGATAAAATCGTAAACCCTGACATCTCGTATGCTGGTACACCTCGTACCCTTAAGATTGGTGGTATCAATGTTTCGGGTGTTGAGGGCTACGAAGACTATGTTCTCACAGGTATCTCAGGCCTCAGTGTGGGCGATGAGATTACTGTGCCTGGCGACGAGATTACCAATGCCGTAAAGCGCTACTGGAAACATGGACTCTTCTCGAAGGTGGCTATCGCTGCCGACTCTATCGTAGGTGAGAAGCTTTATCTCCATATCTATCTTGCGGTTCGTCCACGTATCTCTAATATCAACTATGTTGGTTTGAAGAAGAGCGAGCGTGAAGATATGGAGCAGAAGTTGGGTATGGTAAAGGGCACTCAGGTAACTCCGAATATGCTCGACCGTGCCAAGATTCTCGCCAAGAAGTATTTCGATGATAAGGGTTTCAAGAACGCTGATATCCAGATAAACCAGCGCGATGATATTGCCAACAAGGGACAGGTAATCCTGGATGTTGTTGTTGACAAGAAAGAAAAAATCAAGGTACATCAGATAACAATCGATGGAAACGAACAGCTTTCTGACCGCAAGATTAAGGGTGGACTCTTCTCGAAGGGCGCTTTTGCCAAGACGCATGAGGCTGGTAAGTTCGCCTCTTTCTTCAAGTCGAAGAAGTTTACCCCTGAGAGATGGAAGGAAGATAAGCAGAAACTCATCGACAAATATAATGAGTATGGTTTCCGTGATGCTCAGATTCTGGAAGATAGCGTGAGCAACTTCGATGAGAAGCACGTTAATATCTACATCAAGGTAGATGAAGGTAAGAAATACTATATCCGTAACATCTCCTGGGCAGGTAATACCGTTTACTCTTCAGCTTATCTCGAAGCATTGCTCGGCATGAAGAAGGGCGATGTATATAACCAGAAGATATTGGGTAAGCGCCTGAATGAAGATGATGACGCAGTTTCTAACCTCTACTATAATAATGGTTATGTGTTCTCTCGTATCGAACCGACTGAAATCAATATTGATGGCGACTCTATCGATTTGGAGATGCGCGTAACAGAGGGACCTCAGGCTTATCTGAGCCATGTACGTATCAATGGTAATACCCGTCTTTACGAAAACGTAGTGCGTCGTGAACTTCGTACCAAGCCAGGCGACCTTTTCTCTAAGGATGCTCTGATGCGTTCGGCTCGTGAACTTGCTTCTATGGGACACTTTGATCCAGAGAAGGTTAGCCCGGATGTAAAGCCTAATCCTGAAGATGGTACGGTTGATGTAAACTGGAACCTGGAGCAGAAGAGTAACGACCAGATTGAGTTCTCGCTCGGTTGGGGTCAGACGGGTGTCATCGGACGTGTGGGCTTGAAGCTCAACAACTTCTCTATGGCAAACCTCTTCAACAAAAACAAGGAGCATCGTGGTATCATGCCTATCGGTGATGGTGAGGTGCTGAGTATAGGTGCACAGACCAATGGTACCTACTACCAGAGCTATAACGTAAGCTACTCTACCAACTGGTTTGGCGGCAAGCGCCCTATCCAGTTCAGCGTAGGTGCATACTACAGTAAGAGTACCGACGTGTCAAGCAACTATTACAATAGTGCTTACATGAACAACTATTACAGTTATATGTATGGTTATGGTTCTAGTTACTATAACAACTACGAGAATTATTACGATCCAGACAAGTATATCCAGATGGTGGGTGTAAGTCTCGGTTGGGGTAAGCGCCTCCGTTGGCCGGATGATTACTTCACCTTGTCTGTACAGTTGGCTTACCAGCGCTACATGATGAAGAACTGGAGCTATATGTTGATGACCAACGGTAATGCGAACAACTTGAACTTGACCATCGCATTGAACCGAACATCAACCGATAACCAACTCTTCCCACGTCGTGGTTCTGAGGTTGAGGCAAGTGTCAACCTTACTCCACCATGGAGTGCGTTCGACAACAAGGACTACAAGAATCTTGCCAACGATTCTAAGTCGCCAACCTATTCTGCTGAGCAGCAGGAGAAGTACAGATGGATTGAATACCATAAGTGGAAGTTCAAGGCAAAGACTTATACTGCACTCACAGAGGGTCAGAAGTGCTTCGTATTGATGACCCGTGTAGAACTCGGCTTGCTCGGTTCTTATAACAAGTATAAGAAGAGTCCGTTCGAGACCTACTATGTGGGTGGTGACGGTATGAGTGGATACTCATCATATTATGGTGAGGAAACAATCGGACTCCGCGGTTATGAGAATGGTTCTGTATCTTACAGTCCTACAACCGGTTACTATGCTTATGCATACGACCGCTTCTCATTGGAGCTTCGCTATCCATTCCTCTTAGGTAACACAACCATTTATGGTTTGACCTTCGTAGAGGCTGGTAACGCCTGGTATGAAACCAAGAAGTTCAACCCATTCAGCATGAAACGTAGTGCCGGTGTCGGTGTACGTATCTTCTTGCCTATGGTTGGTCTCATGGGTATCGACTGGGCTTACGGTTTCGACAAGGTATGGAATGGTAGTTCATATAAGAAGGGTGGAAGCCAGTTCCACTTCATCTTAGGTCAGGAATTCTAAAAATGGGTTTTATGAAGAAAATAGTATTGATGCTGATGATGGCTGTAGCAGCCATCTCAGCACATGCACAGAAATATGCATTGATAGATATGGAGTACATCTTGAAGAATGTACCCGCTTATGAGCGTGCCAACGAGCAGTTGAATCAGGTAAGCCGCAAATGGCAGGCTGAGGTAGAAGCTCTTAACACAGAGGCAAGCACCATGTATAAGAACTATCAGAACGAGGTAGTGTTCCTTTCTCAGGAGCAGAAGAAGGCTAAGCAGGATGCCATCATGCAGAAAGAGAAGGAGGCTAGCGATTTGAAGAAAAAATATTTTGGTGCAGAAGGCGACCTTTATAAGATGCGTGAGGCATTGATGGGACCTATTCAGGAAGAGATTTATACAGCCGTAAAAGAGATTTCAGACCTGCGCGGATATTCGCTTGTTCTCGATAGAGCTAGCAACAGCGGCATCATCTTTGGCTCTCCTAAGATAGATATTAGCAACGAAGTGCTCCAAAAATTAGGTTATTCCAAATAATAATTGTATATTTGCAGCCGGTAAGTACATGTGCCAATGGTTGGCAGCATGAAAACTTCATTTAGAAATTAATAATTAAAAAGAATAGAACAATGAAAAAGCTTATTTTAATGTTGATGCTCTGTGCACCAATGACTATGATGGCTCAGAAGTTTGGTAAAGTAAATACTCAGCAGATTATGCAGTCTTTGCCAGATGTAGCTAAGGCTAATGGCGAGATGGAAGCTCTCCAGAAGCAGAAGGAGAATGACTTGAAGTCTATGCAGGATGAGTTGCAGCGTAAGGCTGACGAGTATCAGAAGGGTTCCAGCACAATGAATGCTACAGCAAAGCAGCAGAAGGAAACTGAGTTGCAGACTCTCCAGCAGAAAATTCAGCAGGCTTACCAGGATGGTCAGCAGGAGTTGCAGAAGAAGAGCAGCGAACTCATGCAGCCTATCGTAGCAAAGGTACGTACAGCTATCGCGGCTGTAGGCAAGGCTGGTAACTACACCTTCATCTTCGAGGATGGTGCAGCTGTATATACAGGTACTAACGTAGTAGACGTTACTAAGGAAGTACAGGCTAAGATTAAGTAATCAAGGCAAATAAAAAGAATATAGATTGAGGGCAGGCAGAAGTGCTTGCCCTTATTTCTCATTTTTAATAACGAGGTATTTATAAGGTATTCATCATAAACGGTATCACTCATCATGAAAAAGAATCTCTTATTTCTGGCTTTTGCTCTCATCTCTTTGACTGTTTCAGCCCAGCATACAACGCCTGCAGCAAAGGTTCAGCAACAACAGATTGCTGTATCTGCTCCCTTGCATTTTGGCTACTTTAGTTTTGATAAGGTTTTTCATACTATGCCTGGTTACGCTATAGCCAAGCATAATATGGATGAACTCCGTGAGAAATACGATGCAGAAATGAAACGTGTAGAAACTGAGTTTAATGCTAAGTATGAGGAATTTCTTGATGGACAGCGCACTTATGCCAAGACAATTCTGGAGAAGCGTCAGGCTGAATTGCGTGAATTGATGGAGAAAAATATTGCCTTCAAGGCTGAGGCTACCCGCCTGTTGCAGCAAGCAGAGAATGATGCTTATGCTCCGCTCAAAGCAAAAATAAACGAGGAAGCTAAAAAGATTGGCAAGCAGAAGGGGTTTGCCTTTATCATCAATACAGACAATAATGCAGCTCCTTATCTCAACGAAGAGATGGGGGAGGATATTACAGCTTTGCTGGAGGAGACTTTGAAATGATGTTGCCTTCTAATCCCGGACCAATCGGTGTCTTTGATTCTGGTTATGGCGGACTGACCATCCTGCATGGGTTGCGCCAGACGATGCCTCAGTATGATTATATGTACTTGGGTGATAACGCTCGTGCTCCTTATGGCTCGCGTTCGTTTGAGGTGGTTTATAAGTTCACACGCCAGGCTGTGCTTAAACTTTTCTCTATGGGGTGTCATCTCGTTATCCTGGGATGTAATACTGCTTCGGCTAAGGCACTACGTTCTTTGCAGCAGCGCGATATTCCTGAGTTGGATCCCAGCAGAAGAGTTTTGGGTATTATCCGCCCTACTGCCGAAGTAATTGGTACTATTACCAAGAGTAATCACGTGGGACTTTTGGCTACAGAAGGTACTATTAAAAGCCAAAGTTATAATATGGAAATTTCGAAACTTTGGCCAGAGATTCAGGTGAGTGGCGTGGCTTGTCCGCTTTGGGCTGCCATCGTGGAAGCCAATGAAGCAGATAGTCCGGGAGCTGATTATTTCGTAAAGAAACGCATCGACCAGCTGATGCTGAAGGACGCTGATATTGATACCATTATTTTGGGTTGCACGCATTATCCGCTTCTTATGAGCAGCATTGTGAAGAATCTTCCTGATGGCGTAAGAGTGGTTCCGCAAGGACAATATGTAGCAAACAGTCTGAAAGATTATCTGAACCGCCATCCGCAGATGGAACAGATGATAACCAAAACAGGCTCTTGCCGATATCTCACAACAGAGAGTGAGGATAAATTCAAGGAATCTGCACAGATTTTCCTTCATGAACAGGTGGAGGTTACACATGTAGATCTTGAATAGTTTATAGTTAATAATTTATAGTTAATAGTTATGCAAGAAACAAGACAAAACCGTATATCAAGACTTCTCCAGAAGGAGTTGAGTCTTATCTTCCAGTCACAAACCCGCATGATGCATGGTGTGATGGTAAGTGTTACTAAGGTTAGAGTAAGTCCAGATCTCAGTATCTGTACTGCTTACTTGAGTGTGTTCCCTTCTGAAAAAGGAGAGGAGATTTTGAAGAACATCAATGCAAATGAGAAGACGATCCGTTTCGACTTGGGTAAAAAAGTGAGAAACCAGTTACGTATTATTCCAGAACTCCGTTTCTTCCTTGATGATAGTCTCGATTATTTGGAGCACATTGATGAACTCTTGAAAAAGTAAAAGAGTAAGGAAGTAAAAAGACAAGGGAGTTAAGACGGCAATTCTTGACTCCCTATACTGTTATATAAATAAGGTAAGATAGAATTATGAATTTCCCATTCTTTATAGCTCGCAGGTATCTTTTCTCAAAGAAGAGTACGCACGTCATCAACGTCATCAGTTCTATTTCTGTAATAGGTGTGGCGGTAGCTACGATGGCTCTGGTCATCGTTCTGAGTGTTTTTAACGGCTTCCATGACCTGGTAGCTTCACTCTTTACGAGTTTTGACCCACAACTCAAGGTTGTGCCTGTTGAGGGAAAGACTGCACCTGCAGATGATCCTATTCTTACTAAGATTCGTCTTTTGCCGCAGGTAGATGTTGCAACAGAAACCGTAGAAGATCAAGCTCTTGCAATCTATAATGATCATCAGGCTATGGTGAAAATCAAGGGTGTAGATGATAATTTTGCAGAACTTTCTCATATTACAGATATTTTATATGGTGATGGCTCTTTCTCCTTGCATGCTGCCAATCTGGAATATGGAACCGTAGGTATCCGTCTTGCCCAGAATTTAGGCATAGGAGCACAATGGGATGGTTTCCTGAAAATCTATGCTCCTAAAAAGGAAGGACAGCTGGATATGACTAACCCTGGTGATGGCTTTGTTGTTGACTCGCTCAACTCTCCTGGCGTACTTTTTGCCGTCAAACAGGCTAAGTATGATAAAAACTACATCATCACTTCTATTTCATTTGCCCGTAATCTCTTTGGTCAGCAAGGTATGCTCTCTGATTTGGAATTACGCTTGAAACCGGGTAGCAATCTGGATGCTGTAAAGGCAGAGATGCAGCAGATAGCTGGTAATAAATATAAAGTGCTTGACAGATTTGAACAACAGGAAGATACCTTTAAAATTATGTCGATAGAGAAGATGATTGCTTATATCTTCCTGACCTTTATCTTAGTTGTTGCATGTTTCAATATCATCGGGTCGCTTTCTATGCTTATTATTGATAAGAAAAATGATGTAGTGACTCTTCGTAATCTTGGAGCTAACGATAAGCAGATTACCAGAGTATTTCTTTTTGAAGGTAGAATGATAGCTGTGATAGGTGCTGTTATCGGTATTGGATTGGGCTTGCTCCTCTGCTTTTTGCAGCAGCAATATGGATTTGTACGTCTGGGAGATTCTGAAGGCTCCTTTATTGTTGATGCTTATCCGGTAAGTGTTCATTACTCAGATGTTGCTATTATCTTCGTTACTGTAATTGCTGTAGGTTGGCTTGCTGTATGGTATCCTGTAAGAGCGCTGAGTAAAAGGCTGTTGAGTTAAACCTACAGAATTTCTTATACTTGGGTGCATATACTAAAAGAAATGGCATGAATCTTTCATGGGGGATTCATGCCATTTCTTGTTCTAATTGATTTTTTATTTTTTCCTGATGAGTGTAAGACCATCGCGTAGTGGTAAGATTACAACCTCTACTCTAGGATCTCTTGCTATTAAATCATTGAAAGCCCGAATGCCTTGAGTCTGGTGGTCTCGGTCGTAGGCAGGATCGATGACGTGACCATCCCAAAGAGTATTGTCTGCAAGGATGTAGCCTCCAGGGTTCAGGATGCTCATAACCATTTCATACGTTTCTATATAGGTACGCTTATCGCCATCAACAAAAGCCATATCGAATTTTACGCCTAGTTGGGGCGCTTCTATGTTGGCATCACCGATGCGGAAGTCAATCTTATCGGCAACATTCGAACCTTCTATCCAGGGACGGGTAAAATCTTCCATCTCATCATTGATCTCGAAAGTGTAGAGTTTTCCACCTTCCTGCAATCCCTGGGCCAGGCAGATAGCACTATAGCCACTAAATGTACCTACTTCCAGAATGTTCTTCGGGCGAATCATCTCTACAAGCATCTTGAGAAGTCTGCCCTGAATATGGCCGCTAGCCATACGTCCATGGATAGTATGTATATTGGTGGCGCGGTAAAGACGATACAGATAATCGCCTTCAGGCTCTATATGCTGGCAGATATATTTGTCTATAAGTTCTGTCTCTGTCATAATCTGATGGATTTAGAGTAACGGAAATCTTACTCTTCTGTTTCTTTCTGTGCTAAGATTCCTGAAATGGCAAGTTCGTAAGAAGCCAGACCGAAACCGCAGATTACGCCCAGGCAAGCACAGGAAATATATGAATGATGGCGGAACTCTTCACGTTTATGCACATTAGAGATGTGTACTTCAACGCAAGGGCATTTCAAACTGCGAATACAATCCTGCAAGGCGATGCTGGTATGAGTATAGGCGCCAGCATTGAGTACTACACCATCATGGGAAAAACCAACTTCCTGCAACTTGTTGATTAACTCGCCTTCAATGTTGCTCTGAAAGTACTCTATCTCAATATCTGGGAATTTCGCTTTCAGCTTAGGCAGATAACTCTCGAAAGAATTGCTACCATAAATACCTGGTTCTCTTACACCAAGAAGGTTCAAGTTTGGACCATTAATAATTTGTATCTTCATATTTACTTGATTTTTAATCGTAATCCATATTTTTTTCGTATCTTTGCGGCAGAGATCTTTTGTACTCTCCTGTCTTATGCAAAGACGATGCAAAGATACAATAAATTAAGGAAACTGACAAAAAATGAGGAATGAAATTATAAAGAACTATATGAGATACCTCAAGTTGGGGCGTAATTTCTCCAAAAATACGTTGGATGCCTATTACCATGACTTGAATTTTCTCTTGGAGTATGCTGATAAGAATAATTTGGTGCTGACGGAAATGAAATTGGAAGACTTGGAGAATTTTTCTGCAAGTTTGCATGATCGTGGTGTTTCTGCTCGTTCACAAGCTCGGATTTTGAGCGGAATCCGTTCTTTCTACCGGTATCTGGTGCTTGATGATTATATAAAAGACGATCCGACCGAATTACTGGTTTCTCCCCAAATAGGAAAGCATTTGCCGGAGTATTTATCTGTAGAAGAGGTTGACATGCTTGAAGCGGCTATCGATTTGGAAAAATGGGAGGGACAGCGTAATAAGGCGATTATAGAAACCCTGTTCTCCTGTGGCCTTCGCGTTTCGGAACTTGTGAATCTAAAGAAAAGCGATGTGTTTGAAGAAGAAAAGTTTATTAGGGTCATAGGTAAAGGTAACAAGGAACGCATCGTTCCTATTTCTGGTAAGGCTCTGAAAGAAATCAATCTTTGGTATATAGACCGGAATCTGATGACAATCAAGCCAGGTGAGGAAGACTATGTCTTCTTGAATCGTAGAGGTGCTCATCTCACACGCAATATGATACTTATCATGATAAAAAATGCGGCTTATGATGCAGGAATCAAGAAAACCATTTCTCCTCATACTTTACGCCATAGTTTTGCTACAGCCTTGTTGAAAGGTGGAGCCGATCTGAGGGTAATTCAGGCCTTGTTGGGGCATGAAGATATTGGAACCACAGAGATTTATACTCATCTTGAAACTTCAGATTTGCGCAGAGCTATCTTGGAACATCATCCTCGAAATATCAAATATAGTGGAGAAAACCAAGTGTTTGATTCTGATAAAACAGACAAAAGATGCCCGAATAACAGATAAAGCACAAGGAATTGACGTTTTTTATATGGGAATATGACAAAATCTGAAAAAATATGAGTAACTTTGCAGCCGCAAAATAATGAATATCAATAATTAATAGAAATAAAGTAAGAAAATATGGCATATTTGTTTTCATCAGAATCAGTTTCTGAAGGACATCCAGATAAAGTGGCTGATCAGATTTCAGATGCATTGCTTGACCAGTTTTTGGCTTACGATGACCACGCTCATTGCGCCATCGAAACCTTTTGTACTACTGGTCAGGTAGTAATCATGGGTGAGGTTCGCTCTAACGTTTATGTTGATTTGCAGACCATTGCCCGCAAGACTATCAAGAAAATCGGTTATACCAAGAGCGAATATCAGTTTGACGGCGACTCTTGTGGTGTGCTTACTGCTATCCATGAACAGAGCGATGATATTAACCGCGGTGTAAGTCGTGAGGAGGATGATAATCAGGGTGCAGGCGACCAGGGTATGATGTTCGGTTATGCTACAACGGAAACCGAGAATTATATGCCGGTATCACTCGACTTGGCTCAGCTCATCATGCGTGTCCTTGCAGATATCCGCAAGGAGGGCAAGGTGATGACTTATCTCCGTCCGGACTCTAAGAGCCAGGTAACTATCGAATATTCAGACGATAATATCCCACAGCGCATCGATACCATCGTAGTTTCTACCCAGCATGATGATTTTATCAAGAAGGCAAATGGTGAGGACGATGATGATGCTATGCTGGCAAAGATTCGTGAGGATGTAATCAATATCCTGATTCCAAGAGTAAAGACTCATCTGAGTGATAAGGTGTTGGCTCTCTTCAATGATGATATCAAGTACTTCGTAAACCCTACAGGTAAGTTCGTGATTGGTGGTCCTCATGGAGATACAGGTCTTACCGGTCGTAAAATTATTGTAGATACTTATGGAGGTAAGGGTGCTCATGGTGGTGGTGCCTTCTCAGGTAAGGATAGCAGTAAGGTTGACCGTTCTGCAGCTTATGCTGCTCGTTATATTGCAAAGAATATGGTTGCTGCCGGCGTTGCAGATGAAATGTTGGTTCAGGTAAGTTATGCTATCGGTGTGGCAGAACCGGTTAGTATCTATGTAAATACTTACGGCAGAAGCCATGTGAATATTACTGACGGCGAGATTGCAAAGAAAATTGCAGAAATGTTTGATCTTCGTCCTAAAGCAATCGAGCGCCAGTTGAAGTTGCGCCAGCCAATGTTCCAGGAAACTGCGGCATATGGACACATGGGACGTAAGAATGAGATAGTAGAGAAAACCTTCACCAGCCGATATCATGAGGCTAAAACTGTGAAGGTAGAACTCTTTACATGGGAAAAATTAGATAAGGTAGACGAAATCAAGAAAGTTTTCGGACTTTAAGGAATGGTGCAACAGGCAGATTCGATACAGACAGGTGCCGCACTTGAGGCTGAATCGCAACAGCAAGTGCTCAGGCAACATAGCAGCCAGCTCACACCCAAAGAGGTGTTGAGCTGGCTGCCTAAGAATGCAACGCCAGCTCAGCAGGACTCCATGATTAGGGCACATATCAAGCCCAGTGAGATTCATTGGAGCGAGATGCCGGATACATTACACTTGCCAGGACATAAGGCAGGTAAGAGTTTTAGGGATGTAAGTTTGCCACAATATTATCGTGAGTCATTCTTTTCAAAAGATTCTCTGTTTCATCCGGAATTAAAGGGTGGACGCTTGGGGGTGGCAGGTGATCCTGTTCCCTATACGGTAGCTGGTGATAACTTTATTACTTCATTGCTGTTGGTCTGTTTTCTCTTGGCTTGTATAGCATTCTCTAAATCTAAGCATTTTGTTATACGCCAGGCAAAAACCTTCTTCCGTACTCCACGCATCGGTACAACAGAGGTGACGGAGACCAGTTCTGAAGTAAGATACCAGTTCTTCTTCGTGTTGCAGACCTGTCTTTTGCTGGCAATCGGGTATTTCATTTATTCGAAAGCATCTATCAGCGATACGTTTATCGTAGACCAATATCAGGTGATCAGTATATATGCTGGTTGTATGGGGGGCTATTTCTTGTTGAAGGCGTTCCTCTATGTGATTTCTGGTTGGGTATTTTTTGAAAAGAAAAAAAATGTACAATGGCTCAAGGCATACTTGTTCCTTATATCATGTCAAGGAGTGGCCTTGTTCCCAATGGTGATGCTTTTGTCGTATTTCGATTTTCCATTGCAAATTGCAGTGATATACACGTTGACTATCCTTGGATTAGTTAAATTGTTGGCTTTTTTGAAGGCTTACATTATCTTTTTTAGAAGAAATGGCGTGTTTCTGCAAATATTTTTGTACTTTTGTGCCCTTGAAGTGATACCCTTGTTCGCTCTTTGGGGTGGACTTGTGTTAATCAGTCATTATTTGAAAATAAACTTTTAAGACAAAATGATAAAGAAAATTTTAGTTTCTCAGCCAAAACCTGCAAGTGAGAAGTCTCCTTACTTCGATATCCAGGCTCAATATGGAGTAGAATGCGTGTTCCGTCCATTTTTTAAGGTAGAGGGGCTCTCTTCTAAAGAATTCCGTCAGCAGAAAATAAATTTGCTTGACTATACTGCTGTCGTATTTACATCTCGTCATGCAGTAGACAACTACTTTAAATTAGCTAAGGAGATGCGTATCACAATTCCTGAAGATATGAAATATTTCTGTGTGATAGAGACGATCGCTCTCTACATCCAAAAGTATGTTCAGTATCGCAAGCGTAAGGTGTTCTTTGGTGATACAGGTAAAATTGATGGGTTGATGGGACAGATGGCTCGCCATAAAACCGAGAAATATCTGGTACCATTAAGCAGTGTTCATAATGATGATATTGCCAACTTGCTTGATGAGAAAAAACTCAATCATACAGAATGTGTGATGTATCGTACTGTAAGCAATGATTTCTCAGAAGAGGAAATCAAGAACTTCGATTATGATATGATGCTTTTCTTTAGTCCAACAGGTGTAAAGGCTCTGAAGAAGAATTTCCCTAATTTTGAACAAGGGAATATCGCTGTTGGCGCTTTTGGTCCTGCTACAGCAAAAACGGTTGAAGATGAGGGCTTACGCCTTGATCTGGAGGCTCCTAATAAAGCTTTTCCATCTATGACAGGTGCCTTGGCAGATTATCTGAAACGTCATAATAAAATAAGAAATATTTAATAGAATAGATATGTCAACAGACAGAAATAAAACATTCGGAAAGAAAGAGCATCTATGTAAACTGACACTTATAGAACAGCTCTTTGGAGGTGGTGCTAAAGCAATGACGGCATGGCCTATGAGAATGGTGTTTCTTCTTGTTGACAAGAAAGATGAGCAAGCACCTTCTGTTCAAGTTCTTATCAGTGTATCAAAGCGTTATTTTAAGCACGCAGTAAAGCGCAATCGGGTAAAGCGACAGATACGTGAAGCTTTTCGTTATCAAAAACAGGAGCTGGAGACTTGTATGCAGAATTATGTTGGAAAACAATTGCTTGTGGCTTTTGTTTGGCAAACAGAACAATTGCAGCCTTCAAAGCTGGTTTCAACCAAAATGACTAAACTTTTGGATAGATTGGTTGTTAATATCAAGGAGATGCAATCTGAAACAGTCATGAAAGAGAGCAGTTTATGATGAAGATTCTCTTTATGATAGCACATGGCATGAGAAAGGTGTTGGTATGGATTCTTATACTGCCGATATTGTTTTATCAGAAGTGTATTACTCCTTATACGCCACCTTCCTGTCGCTTTCAGCCCACTTGCTCAGAGTATGCGAGACAAGCCATCCTGAAGCATGGTCCCTTTAAGGGACTGGCTTTGGCTGTTTGGCGCATCTTAAGATGCAATCCTTGGGGTGGTTCGGGTTATGATCCCGTACCGTAAGTTTCCGACTGTATTGTTGGGCCCCTTATACATATTATATAATATAATAAAAAATCATATTCTATGGCAAAAAATTTTGTTGAAGAATTGAAATGGCGTGGTATGCTGGCGCAGATAATGCCAGGTACTGAGGAATATCTCAACACCCACATGGTGTCTGCCTATCTCGGAACCGACCCTACTGCAGACTCTCTGCACATCGGTCACCTTTGTGGTATCATGATGTTGCGCCACTTGCAGCGTTGTGGCCATAAGCCTTATCTCCTCGTCGGCGGTGCCACGGGTATGATTGGCGACCCTTCTGGCAAGAGCCAGGAGCGCAATCTTCTCGATTCAGAGACTCTCTATCATAACCAGGAAGCTATCAAGAAGCAGGTATCTAAGTTCCTCGACTTCGATGGCAATGAGCCTAACAAGGCGGAGTTGGTGAACAACTACGACTGGATGAAGGACTTCACCTTCCTCGATTTCGCTCGTGTGGTTGGTAAGCATATCACTGTAAACTACATGATGGCGAAGGATAGCGTGCAGAAGCGCTTGAATGGTGAGGCTCGCGACGGCTTGTCTTTCACTGAGTTCACCTATCAGTTGCTTCAGGGCTACGACTTCCTCTATCAGTATGAGAAGTATGGTGTTCGTCTCCAGTTGGGTGGTAACGACCAGTGGGGTAACATGACTACCGGTACTGAGCTGATTCACCGTACATTGGGTAACGACGCAGAGTGCTTCTGCCTCACTTGCCCATTGATTACCAAGGCAGACGGTAAGAAGTTCGGTAAGACAGAGAGTGGTAACATCTGGTTGGACCGTAATCGCACTACTCCTTACGCTTTCTACCAGTTCTGGTTGAACGTAAGCGATGATGATGCCGAGAAGTACATCAAGATCTTCACTGACCTTGACAAGGAGACTATCGATGCTCTCGTAGAGGAGCACAAGCAGGATCCTGGTCGCCGTGTACTCCAGAAGCGTCTGGCTGAGGAGGTTACCATAATGGTTCACTCTCAGGAGGATTTGGATATGGCTATCGCAGCCAGCAACATCCTCTTCGGTAAGGCAACCAAGGAGAATCTGGCACAGCTCGATGAGGCTACTTTGAATGATGTATTTGCCAATGTACCTCACTACGACCTCGACAAGAACTTGCTCGGTGGTACAGCTGTTGACCTCTTCAACCAGGAAGGTATGCAGATCTTCCCAAGTAAGAGCGAGATGCGCAAGCTCGTTAAGGGTGGTGGCGTTTCACTCAACAAGGAGAAACTCGCTGCTTTTGACCAGGTTGTAACTGCTGATGACCTGATTGACGGTAAGTATCTTTTGGTTCAGAAAGGTAAGAAGAACTACTTCTTGATTACCGTTAAGTAATCGTTAAAAGTATTGAAAATATTTGGTAGTGGAGAAAAAATCCACTACCTTTGTAGCCGATTTGCTTGTCCTATGGTGTAATGGTAGCACTACAGTTTTTGGTTCTGTCAGTGGTGGTTCGAATCCGCCTGGGACAACAGGTCATAAATAACCCTTCAAGTCTTTGCGGATTTGGAGGGTTATTTTGTTTATAATAAAGTTCGGATACAACAAGCTCTTTGCATCTATTATAGGTCAATTTTGATGAAAAGTAGGCAATAAAATGAGAAAATAAGTAAAAAGGGTGCATCTTTCGTATTGATTTAGGGTGATATTCAAAATTATTTTGTATCTTTGCCCTCGTAACAAATCAAACAATTTATAAAAAATAAAATTATGGACTTTAACAAACTATTCTCATTGGAGGGTAAGGTTGCCCTCGTAACAGGTGCCGCATACGGTATCGGTTTCGCTATTGCTGAGGCTTATGCCAAGGCTGGTGCTAAGATTGCTTTCAATTGCCGCAGCCAGCACCACATGGATCAGGCTCTTGCAGATTACAAAGCAAAGGGTATTGAGGCAAAGGGTTATATCTGTGATGTAACAGATGAGGAACAGGTGAAAAACATGGTAGCTGACATCGAGAAGGAACTTGGTGTTATTGATATTTTGGTAAACAACGCAGGTATTATCAAGCGTATTCCTATGACAGAGATGTCTGTAGATGACTTTAAGCAGGTTATTGACATTGACCTCACTGCACCTTTCATCGTATCTAAGGCAGTTATCCCTGGTATGATTAAGAAGGGGCATGGTAAGATTATCAACATCTGTTCTATGATGAGCGAGCTGGGCCGTGAGACTGTTTCTGCATACGCAGCTGCCAAGGGTGGCTTGAAGATGTTGACACGTAACATCTGCTCAGAGTATGGTGAGTACAACATCCAGTGCAATGGCTTGGGCCCTGGTTACATCGCAACTCCTCAGACAGCACCTCTCCGTGAGTGTCAGGCAGATGGTAGCCGTCATCCATTCGATAGCTTTATCTGTGCAAAGACTCCTGCTGGTCGCTGGTTGGAACCAGAAGAGTTGGCAGGTCCTGCAGTTTTCTTGGCTTCAGATGCTTCTAATGCAGTGAATGGTCACATTCTCTATGTAGATGGTGGTATCTTGGCATATATCGGAAAGCAGCCAAAATAAAGGATCAAACATGAAGATTTAAATTTGAATAAACTTGAATAGAATAAAAAAATATAGGGCAGCCATAAAGGACTGCCCTATATTTGTAATTAAAATAATCTTTACAATTATTTGTTGATTGCATCTGCAAGCTCAGCACCAGCCTTGAACTTAGCAACCTTTTTAGCTGCAATCTGGATCTTCTCCTTAGTAGCTGGATTGATACCCTCACGAGCAGGACGCTCGTTAATGCTGAATGTACCGAAACCTACCAACTGGATCTTGTCACCTGCAATGAGGGCTTCCTTCAATGCGTTTGTTGTAGCTTCAAGAGCGGCCTTAGCCTGTGCCTTTGTAATCTCAGCACCTGCTGCAATCTTGTCAATCAATTCTGTCTTGTTCATAATTTTTCTTTATTAAATGAATAATATTGTTGTTTCTTAGTTGAATTCGTTTACAAATATAGCTTTTTCTTGTGAAAGTTCAAATAAAAAAAGCAGAAAAGTAATGAAATTATTGAAATTTAAGTGTAATAAGTCTATTTTTTGGTGTTTTCACGGATATTTTTCGTAATTTTGTCGCCAAAATACAAATATTAATCAGATTATTAAACTGTTTATAGAAATAAAGTTATGCGCAATATTCCAATTGTAACAAAGAATTTGCTGATAGTGAATGTAGTAGCATTCCTGGCATGCATGCTGATGGACAAGAGTATGGGTGGCGGTTCTGGCCTGACAGATATGTTTGGGCTTCATTTCTTCCTGGCATCCGATTTCCATATTTATCAGTTAGTTACCTACATGTTTATGCATGGTGGTTTCCAGCATATTCTCTTTAATATGTTTGCCTTATGGATGTTTGGCTGTGTGGTTGAAAGAGTTTGGGGACCAAAGAAATTCCTTTTTTATTACATAGCGTGTGGAGTGGGAGCAGGTTTGTTCCAGGAAGCTGCACAGTATATTACCTATGTGGCAAAGGATATGGCAGCTTATGATTATGTTAGTGTTAATGGAGCCAGAATAACAATGGAGCAATATCTGAACCTATGGACTACCGTGGGTGCTTCAGGAGCTATTTATGCCATATTGCTTGCCTTTGGTATGATTTATCCAAACGAGCGTCTCTTCATTTTCCCGTTGCCAGTTCCTATTAAAGCTAAATTCTTCGTGATAGGTTATGCTGTCATTGAATTGGTTTCAACATTCTCTCTCTCTGATGACGGTGTGGCTCATATTGCCCATTTGGGAGGTATGGTCTTTGGATTCTTCCTGATCCGTTATTGGCGTAAGCAGATTGGTAATGGTTACTATCAGTCTAATTCTGCTGATGCATTCGATAAGTTGAAAGGTATGTTCGGCGGAAAGCGTCGGGCAGGTAGAACGCATTTTACTTATACCAAGAATGAATCTTATAATCCGACTTATGAACAGGATGCTGAATGTAAGACCAATGAAAAGGTCGTATCTCAGGAAGAGATAGATAGAATCTTGGATAAGATAAGGAAAAGCGGTTATGATAGCTTGACTCAGAGTGAAAAGCAGATGCTCTTTGATCAGAGCAATAAGTAGGAAACTATGTTTAAAGGATTTAAGGAATTTACATATAAGATGGTAGCTGGTGCTAATGTGGCAACTATCATCATCATGTTGCTGGTGGGCTTTTCTGACTTCTTTCAGCCAGAAAAGTTCGCCGCATTGGCTAATCTTGGCTTACTTTTCCCGGTTTTTCTTATAGTTAACTTAGGCTTTTTGCTTTTCTGGTTGCTCTTCCGGTCTAAGTATGCCATTATTCCATTCTTAGGCTTCTTGATCTGTTTTGTTCCTGTCCGCAAGTATATGCCAATCAACTTTTCTGGCGAAACTCCAAAAGGTTGTATCAAAGTTCTATCATATAATACCTGGAATTTTGGTGCGCAGACCGAGGATGCCGAAGGAACTAATATCTGTATTGCTTATCTACAGGAGCAGGATGCTGATATTGTTTGTCTGCAGGAAGCATGTCCTACAGCCCGGAATATTGAACAGATAGATAGTATGCTCAAGCCCATGTATGCTTTTCAGGATACAACGATGCACGTGAATGGTGGAAATTGTCTGATGTTGCTCAGTAAATACCCTATTCTTTCAAAAGAGCGAATTCCTTATGAATCGAAAGGAAATATGAGTGTAGCGTATCGTCTGAAAGTGAAAGATAGAGAGGTCCTTCTCATCAATAATCATTTGGAAACTACCGGCTTAAGTTTAGAGGACAGACGCCAGTTCAAGAATCTGGTTATCGGAAAATTGCAGGTTGATACTGCAGAAGAAACGTCCAAACTGCTCGTTGTAAAACTTGCCGAGGCTACAAAGAAACGGGCTCCGGAGGCTGAGGCTGTAGCAAAATACATTCAGCAGCATAAAGAACAGAGTATTATTTTGTGCGGTGACTTTAATGATGGTCCTATCTCTTATGCTCATCGTACGATAGCTAAAGATTTGACGGATTGCTACATTGCAAGTGGTAACGGACCGGGTATCAGCTATCATCATGGAGGCTTTTTTGTTCGCATTGACAATATCATGTGTTCAGACGATTGGGAGCCTTATGAATGCAAAGTTGATGATAAAATCGCCGTTTCAGACCACTATCCTATCATCTGTAAGCTAAAAATGCGCCCTAAAAAGCAAAAATAGAGCAAATTATTCTTATATAAGAAAAAAAATGCTTATTTTTGCACAACTTTATGAAGGTTTTCGAAAGAATCCCTAAAAGCAATTGAAAAGAAACAAATAATTAATAACAATAATATAGAAATGCAAAACAAAGGAATTGTAATTTGTGTAGCCGTCTTACTGACACTCGCAAGTATCTTCTATTTGTCATTCTCGTTTGCCACACGTTACTATGACAGCGAGGCTGCAAAGATTAAAGATCCTATTGCTCAGCAGGATTATAAGGATTCTGTTAAGTACTTAGGTGTTTATTCTTACCAGAACTGCTTGGAGACTCAGATTGGTCTTGGACTTGACCTTAAGGGCGGTATGAATGTAATTCTTGAGATTTCTGTACCTGATGTACTTGAAAACCTTGCCGATCATAAGACCGACGCTGGTTTTACCAATGCCATGAAGGAAGCTAGAGCTCAGGAAGAAGCTAACGGTGGTGACTTCGTGTCACTTTTCATTAACGCTTATCATAAGAGCGCACCAGGTCATAAACTCGCAGAAGTGTTCGCTACCCAGCAGTTGCAGGGCAAGGTTTCTCCTCAGAGCAGCGACGCAGAGGTAGAAAAGGCTATCCGCGCTTCTGTACAGGATGCTATTGACAACTCTTTCAATGTTGTCCGCACCCGTATCGATAAGTTTGGTGTTGTACAGCCTAACATCCAGAAGTTGGAAGGTCAGCAGGGCCGTATCATGGTAGAAATGCCAGGTATCAGCCAGCCAGAGCGTATGCGTAAGATGCTCCAGGGTAGTGCAAACCTTGAGTTCTGGGAGACATACAACTCAGAGGAAATCGCTCCTTATCTCCAGCAGCTTGATACCCGTATCGCAAATGGTGATAATGGTGAGGAGAAGAACGATACAGTTGCAGCAGATTCTGCAGCAGCTAAGAAGGAAGTTGCTAAGGCTGAGCCTAAGAAGGCTGAGGCTAAGTTCTCTATCAAGAAGAAGGACGATGCTGCAAGCAAGGTAGGCGAGGATGCTCAGAATGCTGCTGCTATCAAGGCTCACCCATTGTTGGCTCGTTTGCAGCTCGGTGGTGGTTTGAGCACTGTTGGTTATGCTAGTGTTCGCGATACAGCTGCTATCAACAAGATTATCTACTCTGCTGTAGCTAAGCGCGTTTTGCCATCAGACTTGCGTCTGCTTTGGAGTGCTAAGCCAGCTGATAACCTGAAGGTTAAGAATATCTTCGAGCTTCACGCCTTGAAGGTGACTACCACTACAGGTCGTGCTCCTTTGGAGGGTGATGTAATTACCGATGCTAAGGACGAGTTCGACCAGATGGGTTCACCTGTTGTTAGTATGAAGATGAATACTGAGGGCGCACGTAAGTGGGCTCAGATGACAAAGGCTAACGTAGGTAAGGCTATTGCTATCGTTCTGGATGGCGTAGTTTACTCTGCTCCTCGCGTAAACGGCGAGATTGATGGTGGTAGCTCTCTGATTTCCGGTAACTTCACTATCGAGGATACCAAGGACTTGGCTAATACATTGAAGTCTGGTCGTATGCCAGCTCCTGCACGTATCGTTCAGGAGGAGGTTGTAGGTCCTACACTCGGTGCACAGTCTATCCAGATGGGTATTGTATCATTCGTTGTAGCTTTCGTACTCCTGATGGTTTACATGGTGATGATGTACAACATCATTCCTGGTATGATGGCTAACCTGGCATTGCTCGTCAATGTATTCTTCACGCTGGGTATTCTGACGTCATTCCAGGCGGCTCTGACGTTACCTGGTCTTGCCGGTATGGTCTTGTCTCTGGGTACTGCCGTGGATGCTAACGTGCTTATCTATGAGCGTATCAAGGAGGAGCTTCGCTCCGGTAAGGGTATGAAGCAGGCTGTAGCTGCCGGTTATGGCAACGCTTTCTCTGCTATCTTCGACTCTAACTTGACATCTTTGATTACTGGTGTTATCCTGTTGACTACCGGTACAGGTCCTATCCGTGGTTTCGCTACTACATGGATCATCGGTATCGTAGTTTCATTCTTCACTGCTGTGTTCCTCACACGTCTGGTTTACGATTATAAGTTGAACCACGATAAGTGGATGCACTGCAAGTTTGATACTCCAGTTTCTCACAACCTGATGCAGGGCAAGAAGTATAAGTTCATGTCTATGTACAAGACTACCTTCACCGTTGCCATCGTAGCAGCTGTGGTATTCATCGGTAGCTTCTTTGTTCGTGGCTTGAGTAAGAGTATCGACTTTACTGGTGGTCGTAACTATGTAGTACAGTTCGAAAATCCTGTAGAGCCTGAGCAGATCCGTACCGTTCTTGGCGGTGCTTTCGTCAATGCAGATGGTACTAAGGCTACTACAAGTGCTATCGCTATCGGTACAGATGGTAAGACTATCCGTGTATCTACCAACTATATGATTGAGAGCAACAGTCCAACTGTTGACGATGAGGCTGAGACTATCCTTTACAATGCCTTGAAGAAGGCTAACCTGGTTTCTCAGAAGAGTGTTGAGGCATTCAAGAATCCAGATGTTCGTCAGGGTGGTTCTATCATCAGTAGTACTAAGGTAGGTCCTTCTGTGGCTAAGGATATCACTATGGGTGCTATCTATAGTGTGCTCTTCGCATTGATTGCTATCTTCCTCTACATCCTGATACGTTTCCGCAACGTGGCCTTCTCTGTAGGTTCTACTGTAGCTTTGGCATTTGATGCCTTGACAGTAATCGGTTTCTACTCACTCCTGTGGGGTCTCGTTCCATTCTCATTGGAGATTGACCAGACCTTCATCGGTGCTATTCTGACCGTGGTAGGTTACTCTATCAACGATAAGGTGGTTGTGTTCGACCGTATCCGTGAGAACTTGAAGTTGCATCCTAAGGGCGACCGTCAGCAGCTCTTCAATGCATCTATCAATGAGACATTGGCTCGTACCATCAATACATCTACATCAACATTGCTCGTGTTGCTCTGTATCTTCATCCTCGGTGGTGACAGCATCCGCAGCTTCTCATTCGCAATGATTCTGGGTGTTGTATTCGGTACATTGTCATCTATCTTCATTGCATCTCCAATGGCTTACATCGTTCTTGGTCGTAAGATTAAGGAAGAGCCAGCAGAGGAGGTTGCAGAAGTTAAGTAATCAGAAACTCTTCATTCTTTCTCTGTCCGATGTATGTCGGATAGAGAAAGATACTGGAAAGAATATAAAAATAATAAAGGTCGCTTCCTGATTGTTAGGAGCGACCTTTATTGTTTTATCATCTCTGGAATGATAAGGAAAGTACGTGGTCCCACCGAGAATCGAACTCGGATCAAAGGTTTAGGAAACCTCCGTTCTATCCGTTAAACTATAGGACCATTGTAAACCGACTGCAAAGATACATCAAATCGTTGACAATACAAAATAAAATGTTATGTTTTTCACTCTCATCTTATCAAGTTTCCTCACTTTTGTGGAGTTGAACTGCGAAAACCTCTTCGATACGAGGCATGATTCGCTGAAGAATGACTATGAATTCCTGCCACAGAGCAGTTACAAGTGGACGCCTTATCGCTATTGGCGCAAGCTGGCAAATCTTTCCAAGACTATAGTAGCTTTGGGTTATGAAGATTTGTCGCTTGTTGGTACCGCCTCCCCAGATAATCCTTCAAGGCCCTCGGAGAAGTCCTGGCATGTTCCCGATTTTGTGGCGCTTTGCGAGGTTGAGAACGACAGCGTGCTGTTTGATTTAACCCGGCGTTCTGCTCTTCGCGGTGTGAATTATGATTATGTGATGACCGATTCGCCTGATGAACGAGGCATAGATGTGGCTTTGCTTTATCAGCCATCTTCTTTTGCACTTATACAGTCCCGTTCCATCCGTATCAAGCCGCTGCCTGATACTCGCCCTACGAGAGATATTCTCTACGCATCGGGGCGGATTATGAATGATGATACGCTCCATGTCTTTGTATTGCATGCGCCCAGCCGGCGTGGCGGTGAACAGGTTTCGCGTCCCTACCGCCTGCAGGTAGCCAGCCAGTTGGCTTCTGCCGTAGATTCTATCTATGCGCTCAATGATAGTGCAAGGATTATCGTAGCCGGCGATTTCAACGATTATTCCGATTCTCCGGCTCTTCGTTCTCTTTATCAGCATCACCTTATTAATATATCTGTTGGCGTCAAAGGCTCTCATGGTGCCAAGGCTACTTATCGCTGGCATGGAGATTGGCGAAGTCTTGACCAGATTCTCTTCAGTCCTTCGCTTTCCCGGCTTAAGATGGGTTGTCAGATAGGAGATTTGCCATTTCTCTTAGAAGATGATGAGAAATATGGCGGAAAGAAACCTTTCCGCACCTATCTCGGTCCACGATATTTGGGTGGATACAGCGATCATCTTCCGCTTGTTGCCAAGTTTAAGATAGAGGGTGGATATGAATAAAAAAACAGGTATGCTCAGATTTTTACTGAACATACCTGTCTGTATATTAGTGAGATTTTTCTCTTCTGCCTGATTATCCGTAGATAACATTACCTTTCTCATCCTCATAAGGAGTCATATCCTTAGCATACTGGTTCATGGCACGGAGGCTCATACCCATTGATGAGAAACCACCATCGTGGAAGAGGTTCTGCATGGTTACCTTGCGGGTGAAGTCAGAGAACATCATCACGCAGTAGTTAGCGCAATCCTCTGCTACGGCATTTCCGAGTGGAGACATCTTGTCGGCGAAGTCCATCATGTTCTCGATATCCTTGATACCCTTACCTGCTGTTGTAGCTGTAGGGCTCTGAGAGATGGTGTTGATGCGCACGTGCTTCTCACGACCATAGATGTAACCGAAGCTGCGGGCGATACTTTCGAGCATGCTCTTGGCATCAGCCATATCGTTGTAACCGAAGAATGTACGCTGAGAAGCTACGTATGTGAGAGCTACTACAGAACCCCACTCGTTGATAGCATCCAACTTCTTGGCTACCTGCAACATTTTGTGGAAAGAGATAGCAGAGATGTCCAATGTCTTGTTCAGGAAGTTGTAGTCGAGGTCATCGTATGTACGATGCTTGCGAACGTTAGGGCTCATAGCTACAGAGTGGAGCACGAAGTCAATTTTGCCACCGAGTTTCTCCTGAGCCTCTGTGAATACCTTTTCCAAGTCTTCTACGCTAGTCGCATCAGCTGCGATGATAGGAGCGTTGATCTGTTCAGCGAGCTTATCCAGCGTACCCATACGCAAAGCCATAGCTGTATTACTAAGTGCGATAGTAGCACCCTCTTCAGCAGCCTTTACAGCTACTTTCCAAGCGATTGATTCCTCATTGAGTGCACCGAAGATGATGCCACGCTTGCCTTTTAACAAATTGTGAGTCATTGTTATCTTAATACTTTTGTTTATACTAACGACATCCCCTACATATATCATTCTCTATATATATAATAAGGTGTAAAACCACTTTGTTTTGTTCTAGTCGTTGAAATCGTGCGCAAAATTACGAAAAATGTGCAATATACCCAAATTTTTTAACTAAAAAGTGCCGTAAACGTTTTCTTTTTTGTGGTATGTCAAGTATTTCGCTCCCTGCAGTCAGTATGATATTCTATTTATTCTTTGCAGATAATAAGCCTGAAACAGATATATCTTATGCTTATAGATAACGTATCTGTTGGTCTGAGGAATTAGATTTGTAGGGTTCCTGACATATGCCAGCAAGGTTCCTGACATATGTCAACAAGGTTCCTGACATATGCCAACAGAGTTATTGACATATGTCAGCAACCTTGTTGGCAACTGCCGTCAACCGAACGGAACTAATTGTTGGAACCGATGAATCGTAGAACTGTGACTATTTAATCTATTTGTTCTACGTATTTAAGCAATACGTCTTACCCGGCAGATGTCTGTATAGATAACTTAAGAACCTTCTTATTTCTGTTCTTACAAATTATAGCCTTATTGCTGCAAAAATATCCTTTTTGTTGCAATATGACAAGGTAGAAGTGTTAAAAACAGACTTTTTTATGTGCGTTATTAAATTTTTCTTTCGAAATATTTGCAAATATCCGAAAAAAAATCTAATTTTGCAGCCGATTATTATATATTTATTAATTATTATCTAATAAAGAGAGAGATTATGTTTAAAAGAATCGCTTTATTTGTGGGGGGGCAATTCTCAGTTGTGGAGTAGCCTTTGCCCAATCGTCTGTTACCGGTAAGGTAGTAGCTTCAGAGGATGGTGAGCCTGTTATTGGCGCATCAATCAAAGTAGCTGGTACTAATACGGGTACTGTTACGGACGTCGATGGAAACTTCAGTTTGAATGTTCCAGCCGGCTCCAAGTTGGAGATTACCTATATAGGTATGAATCCACAAACTGTCAAAGCAAGTTCTAATATGAAGATTGTTTTGACTTCTGATAACAAATCCTTGGATGAGGTGATTGTTACAGGTTATGGTAACTTCAAGAAATCCTCATTTACAGGTGCTGCTGCTTCCATGTCAACAGCTAAGTTGAGTGATGTTCCTTCACTTTCTGTTGAAGATAAGCTTTCTGGTAATATCCCAGGAGTTTCTATTTCTTCTTTCTCTGGCCAGCCAGGTGCAATGAACTATATCCGTATTCGTGGTATGGGTTCTATCAATGCAGGTAACGATCCATTGATTGTGATTGATGGTACTCCTGTGAACTCTGGTAACTTGAGTGGTTTCAATGATGGAAGTACTGGAAGTGGTTACAATGGTTCTGGTACCAATGCACTTTCTACATTGAACAGCAACGATATCGAATCTATCACTGTTATCAAGGATGCTGCCGCAGCCTCTTTGTATGGTTCTCGTGCAGCCAATGGTGTGCTTGTCATTACAACCAAGAGTGGTAGTGCAGGTAAGACCCAGGTTGATTTCCGTAGCGACTGGGGATTCTCTAACATGGCTATCAACTATCGTCCAACGTTGGATGGTGATTCTCGTCGTGCCTTGATTTATCAAGGTTTGAAAAACTATGCTTTTGATAATGTTGATGGTACAACCGATGCTTCGGCTGCAGCATTTGCTGATGCTAATATTGATGATTATGCAGCAAAACCAGAGAATGGCTGGGCTAATTGGCGTGACGCTCTCTTCAAAAATGGTTCTAGCCAGAACTATCAGGCAAGTGTAACTGGTGGTAATGATAAGACCAAGTTCTATGCATCTTTGTCATATGCAAATCAGAATGGTATTGTTGACCGTTCAGGCTTGGAACGTATGACAGGTAATGTAAACGTTTCCCATCGTTTTGGTAAGTTCAAGTTGGATGCTAGCACAATGATTTCATCTATGCATCAGAACTCTGCCATGGATGGTGGCGCTTCTTTTGCTGGTGCCGTCTCAAGTGCAGTATGGTTCCTCGGCCCTTCTAATGCTATCTATGACAAGAATGGTAATTTGCTGACAAAGACAGATGGTGCTTATAACAATAGTTATAACCCTATTTATGAGAACCAGCACATGTCTGATAGAACCAACACGACACGTTCTTACAGCACCTTGGCTCTCGAATGGAACATTTGGGACAACTTGAAGTTGCGTGAGAAGGTAGCTTACGACTACATCAACTCTACCGAGGATGTGCTTTGGGACAAATTCTGTGGTAATGGTCCTGGCTCAAATGGTGTGATGCAGCGTACTTACAATGAGTGGACAACCATGAACACTCAGACACAGTTGACATACAATAAGTCTTTTGGTGCCCACAATGTGGATGCTTTGCTTGGTTTCGAGACAGAGGCATGGCATAACAACAACTCATACGCTTCCGGTACAGACTTCCCTGGCAACTTGTATGAGTTCGCTAACTCTGGCGATACCTCTATGCAGAGTTACAAGTATGACTCAAAGATGACTTCTTTCTTGGGTCGTGTCAACTACAACTATAACGATTTGTATTATGCTGGTGTAAGCTATCGTCGTGATGGTAGTTCTCGTATGGCACGTGAGAATCGTTGGGGTTCGTTCTGGTCTGTATCTGGTGCTTGGCGCTTTGGTGCAGAAAAGTTCATGGATTCTATCAAGGATATATTGAGCGATGGTAAGATTCGTGTATCTTATGGTGTGAACGGAACTCTTCCATCTGGCTTGTATAGTTACATGAACCTTTATAAGTATGGTGAGTACTACAATGGTAGCAATGGTATGGGTATCATTGGTGTAGCTAACAAGGACTTGAAGTGGGAGCAGAACAAGGCTTGGAACTTTGGTCTTGACTTGACATTCCTCAACCGTATTTCTGTAACATTGGATTACTACGTACGTAATACATCCAATTTGATTATGAACCGTCCTATCTCTATGATTCCAGGTTACTATGATGAATCTTCTCTGTTGGCTACCATGGCTCAGAATGTAGGTTCTATGCGTAACCAAGGTATTGAGGTGACCATTTCTTCTACCAACATTCAGAAGAAGGACTTCCTTTGGACTACTTCTCTGAACTTTGGTCATAACTCCAACAAGGTAACAGAGTTGACAGGTGATGATGACAAGATTATCAGTGGTGCCTTGATTCATCAGGTAGGCAAGCCTTACTATTCTTACTATATGTATGAGTATGCAGGTGTTGACCCTGAGACAGGTAAGGAGAGCTATTACATCAATGATGGAACTGAGAATGCTCGCAAGACCACTACTAATGTAGCTGAGGCAAACAAGACTATTGTTGGTCATCATGAGCCAACAATTGAGGGCGGTTTGTCTAACTTCATCAAGTGGAAGTTTATCGACTTCAACTTTACTTTGACCTATAAGTTGGGCGGTGACTCTTACGATTATGCTACTTGGTTGCACGATAATGGTGGTACATACGCCCTCTATGGAGCAATCCCTTCTTACTATAAGTTGGAGGATATGTGGCAGAAGCCAGGCGATAATGCTAAGTTGCCTAAGTTCCAGGCTGGTTATGGTAAGGGTGTGTTGTCTTCTCGTTGGTTGATGCCTAACGATTATCTTCGCTTGAAGAACCTTACCTTAGGTTTCTCAGCACCAAAGGAGTGGATCAGCAACCTCGGCTTGAGCAAGGCTCGTGTATATTTCTCTGCCAACAACTTGTTGACCTGGAAGTCTAAGGATCTTTATGTTGATCCAGAGACACCAGCGGATGGCTTGTGTACATTCGAAATGCCAGCTTTGAGAACTTATACATTTGGTATCGAACTTAGTTTCTAATTTATAAAAGAACGAAATACAATGAAAGTATTAAAATCAATATATAAGGTAATGGGCTGCGCTATTTTGGCAGCCAGCCTGTCATCTTGCGTCAATGATTGGTTGGACGTAGCTCCTTCTGATGGTACAGATGCAGGTGCAGCCTTGACCAGCAGTTCAGACTTGGCTGCTGCGAGAACGGGTATGTACAAGGCTTTGAAAGGAAACCGCAGCTTGGTAGATTACTATGGTCAGCAATTCTTCGTTTATGGTGATGTTCATGCAGGTGATGATTATCAGTATAATAATCTTGGTGGTTCTAACCGTGCAAGTTTCTACTATGATATGAACTATCAGACAGCATCAGAATTCAACACAAGTACTGTATCATGGCAGTCTCCATATGTTGTAATTGGACGTGCAAACAGAATCATTGCAGCTGCAGAAGGTGGAAAATTAAGTGATGCTGTTGAAGCAAAAGCAAAAATTGAACAGTACGCAGCAGAGTCTAAAGTTCTACGTGCTCTTGCCCACTTCGATCTTGTGAGAATTTACGGAAAGCCATATACAGAGGATCAGGGTGCATCTCTTGGTGTACCATTGGTAACAGGAGTGCTGGAGTCTAATGCAAAACCTGCTCGTAGCACTGTTGCTGAGGTTTACACCCAGGTAGTGAAGGATTTGACTGAGGCTATCAGCTCTAATGCTCTTGCTACAGAGACAGAACCAGGTTATGTAAGCGTTTGGGGAGCAAAGGCAATCCTTTCTCGTGTTTATTTGAATATGGGTGATTATGCTAACGCCTTGTCTGTTGCTGAGGATATTATCAAGAATTCTGGCGCAGCGTTGTGGACTCGTGACCAATACTTCAAAGCATGGGATGCTTCAACTCCTAATGAGAGTGAGTTCTTGTTCCGTCTCAATGTGGCAGGTTCTACAGACAACAATGACTTGAATGGTATCGGTAACCTTCAGCAGCGTGATGGCTACAAGGAAATGGTTGCTACTAAGAAGTTTGTTGACATGCTTACTTCAGACCCAGAAGATGTTCGTAACGATATGTTCTTGCCAGCAAAAGCAGAAAAAGAAGTTGCTGTTTATGGAACCAATAAAGTCTTCCTTAACAAACTTCGTGGTCAAGGTGGTAATCTTCGTAATGTTACTATCGTTCCAATTATCCGTCTTTCTGAGGTTTACTTGACAGCTGCAGAGTGTGCATTTAGAAATAATGACAAGACTAAGGCTGTAGAGTATCTGAATGATTTGGTAAAGAATCGTACCACAACAGTGGCTTCTTTGGCAACTGTTGATAACATCACTCTCGACCGCATCTTGATTGAGCGTCGTAAGGAGTTGATTGGCGAGGGACAGCGTTACTTTGATGCTTTGCGTAATAACGAGACTATCACCCGTTATACAAGTGAAGCTGATAAGGGTTGGCACAAGACATTGAGCAAGGAAGCTCAGTCTTTCAACCGTGATTACTTCAAGGCTATTGCTGCCATTCCGCAGGCAGAGATCAACGCCAACCCTAACATCAAGCAGAATACGGGTTACGGTGAGTAATCGCTGTGATGGAATATTTTAATAAGATAATATTTTTAATCAACGATATAGGAATGCCATGAGTGGCATTTTCTATAAATCTCTCGGGAGAGGCTGGCTGTGAAGCTCGCCTCTCTTTTTTTTGTCTTTTTATTTGCGTATCTGATATTTTATTCGTAACTTCGCACCGTCTAAAGGAATATGGCTATGGAAGAGATAAGAAAATACCCAGTAGGAATGCAAACTTTCTCTGATATACGAGAGGGTAATTATGTGTACGTAGATAAGACAAGGTATATTGTCGATTTCTTGCGTAATGGTTCTAAATATGTGTTTCTGAGTCGTCCAAGACGATTCGGTAAGTCGCTTTTTGTCTCTACGCTCCAGGCATATTATGAGGGCAGGAAGGAACTGTTTGATGGTTTGGCACTTGGCGAATATGAGAAAGAATGGGTGAAGCATCCTGTTCTTCACTTCGACATGAGTACTGCCAAAAATCAGACACCCGAAGGGTTAGAAGAGATGCTGGGCTACATGCTTTCAGAATACGAGCAGGTCTATGGACGTGACGAATTGGCGGTGCAGCCGAGCCAGCGTTTGCAGTCTTTGGTAAAGCGTGCCTATAAGAAGACGGGTCAAAAGGTGGTCGTTTTGATAGACGAATATGATGCTCCTCTCTTGGATGTCGTGCATGAGAAGGAAAGTTTGATGCCATTGCGCTTGGTTATGAGGAAGTTCTATAGCCCATTGAAATATCTCGACCCTTGGCTGGAATTTACCTTTATCACGGGTATCACCAAGTTCTCTCAGTTGAGTATCTTTAGCGAGATCAATAATTTGGATAATATCAGCATGTTCGATCAGTATTCTGCTATCTGTGGTATCAGCAAGACAGAACTACTGACGGTGATGAAGCCTGATGTTGAGTTGCTAGCCAAGTCTTTGGGAAAAACTTTTGATGAAACGGTTGCCGAGTTGGGTTCATATTATGATGGTTATCATTTCAGTAAAAAATCAGAAGATGTGTTTAATCCGTTTAGTCTGGTTAAAGCGTTGAGAAGTAAGGAAGTAGCAGCTTATTGGTTTAGTTCAGGTACTCCTGCATACATTATCAACACTTTACGCAAACATCATGTGGGGGTGATGGATATAGAACAGAAATCCGTAGGGGTGGATGATTTCGATGTCTCTCCTGAGCAGATGACTTCTGCTTTACCATTGCTTTATCAGAGTGGGTATCTCACCATCAAGAAGTATAACCCTATCTTGCAGAGCTATCAGCTGGATTATCCAAACAAGGAAGTGCGTGTAGGGATGGTTCGTTCCTTGGCTCCTAACTATCTCTCTCCAATATCGTTGAACAATAATAGTTTCATCTTCGACTTTTTGGAGCAACTATATAACAATAATATGGATGGTGCTTTGCAGAAAATGCAGGCTTATCTCGCTAGTATCTCCAATCGACTTGCCAACAAGAACGAGAAGGACTTCCAAACGGTCTTTTATCTCATTTTTAATTTGATGGGTGCTTACATCTTGGTGGAGGAGGATAGTGCAATAGGCAGAGCAGATGCCGTTCTTCATATGCCGGATACAATCTATGTGATGGAACTGAAGTTTGATAAGACGGCTGAGGAAGCTTTGCAACAGATTGATGACAAAGGCTATCTCATTCCTTATTCAGCTGACGGCAAACGAATGGTAAAAGTAGGAATCAACTACGACAGCCAGAAGCGAACCATTGGTGAATGGAAGATAGCAGAAGGATAAATCACACTTTTGACGAATACAGGGGTAAGAATGCTGACTGTAAAGCTCGCCTCTTTCCAAGAAAAAAAACACGGACAAATTGAATTTGTCCGGACAAATTTGTCCGGCATGATATAAATCGCTGACTATGAGAAAATTATAAAGATGCCGGACAAACAACCGGACAAATTCAATTTGTCCGTGTTATATTTTTAGGTCATAAATGCAGGTTTGGCATGGCGTAAACTATGACTTATGCTCCAGAAAACGGTGAGTTGGAGGGAAGAAAACTATGAGTTGTATTTGTTAACATAAAGCTCTAAAGCAGCCTAAGGAGAATAAGAGAGGTTGGAACGTAAACAGTTGGGAATGAGCAGATTTGCACAAAGTTGCCAAATCGGCATAAAGCAAGCGAGTGAGGAATATTGAAGTAGTTCAGTTACTAAATCGTGAGCCACAGTTACCTATGCAAAGCAGGTAACAATGCGGAAAGGCAACTTTGTGCATCAACGGATTTTATTGCGCTGATTCTCAATGTTTTGCGTATCAAGGAACGCTTACAAAATGATTATATTTGCACACTCAAAATGTAAGCGTTATGAAAATCGAAAAATTCAAGGTGTTGCTCTACCTAAAAAAGAGCGGAATGGACAAGAACGGAAAAGCTCCCATCATGGGACGCATCACGGTGAACAGGACTATGGCGCAGTTCTCCTGCAAGTTGTCTTGCACTCCATCGCTTTGGAATCCTCGTGCCAGCCGATTGGAGGGCAAGAGCAAGGAAGCCGTGGAGACCAACAAGGACATCGAGCAGTTGTTGCTTTCCATCCAAAAGGCATTCGATGTGCTTGTGGAAAAGAGAACGGACTTCGAGGCTAAGGATGTCAAGGAGGCCTTGCAGGGCAGCGTCAAGACACAGACCACCCTTCTCTCCTTCGTGGACGAGCATATCAGTGAACTCAGCACCCATGAGGGTATCGATATGTCGAAGAGCAGTGTCTGGACTTACAGAAAGATTCGCAAGAATCTCGCTGAGTTCATCGGGGAGAAGTATAGGTTGAATGATTTGGCTTTCGGACAGCTGACCGAGCCTTTCATCAGTGACTTTCACCATTACTTGCTTGACGAGAAAGGCTTTTCATCAGGAACCATCACCATCTATGTGTCGCTCTTCAAGAAGATGTGCCGCATTGCCTTTGAGCGAGGCTTGTGCAGGAACCTGCTGTTCGCCCATTATCGGGTTGGCACTCCAAGGGTTACGACACCCAAGGCTCTCAGCATGTCTGATTTCATAAAAATCCGTGATGTGGAACTGCCCGAAGACAAGCCGAGACTATCCGTTAGCCGTGACCTGTTTCTTTTCGCCTGCTATGCAGGAACAGCCTTCATAGACACCGTTTCCATCACGAAAGCCAATGTCAAGGTGTTGGAGGATGGTGACAAATGGCTCATCTATAACCGCAAGAAGACCGGAACACTTGCCAGGGTGAAACTCCTGCCCGAGGCGTTGGAGCTGATGGCGAAATACGAGGACGAGGCAAGAGATACCCTTTTCCCATTGCTGAGCACGAATCGTGTTCGTATCGATCTCATCACCATCTGCAAGTTGGCGGAAACGAGCAAGACCTATTCCTACCATTCGGGACGACACTCGTTCGCCAGCCTCATTACGCTGGAGGCTGGTGTGCCGATGGAGACCATCTGCAGGATGCTCGGTCACAAGGATGTGAAGATGACGCAGCGGTATGCGAGAGTAACCCAAAAGAAGCTGTTTGAGGACATGGACAAGTTCATCGCTGCAACCGAGAAGGACTTTATTCTCGCATTATGAACAAGGCTTTCAACTTTTCTTTTTACAGTTTCAACTACATTATTATATTAAAGGACAACAACTATGAGCAGAAGTACATTTTCAATTTTGCCTTACATCAACAGACAGAAGGTGAAGGCAGACGGAACTGCCAACATACTTTGCCGCATCACCGTTGACGGCAAAAGTGCAGCCATTTCCACAGGCATATCCTGTACCCCACAGGAGTGGAACGCCAAGAAGGGAGAGGTACGGAACGCAAGGGACAACGGACGATTGGCAAGTTTCCTTGCTGAGGTCAAGGATAAATACAACTCACTTCTTACCGCCAATGGCATCATCACCGTGGAAATGCTGAAGGCTGTGTTGAAGGACAAGGACACGACAGGAAGGTTCTTGCTGAACTTTGGTGATACCATCGTGGAATGGTATCGAACCTCAAAAGCCAGACAAACCTTTCTGCACAAGCGAACATGGCAGAAGAACCTGAGAGCCTTTGTCCATTCGTTGGATAAGGACGACATCGCCTTTGAGGACATAGACGAGAATTTCGGGGAGGAATACAAGCTATTCCTGAAACGAGACCAGGGACGCATCGACAGCTACGTAAACCATTGCCTTCTCTGGCTGAACATGTTGATGTACAAGGCAGTGGACAGGAGCATTATCCGCTTCAATCCCATAGCCAAGATAGGGTATGAGAAGAAGGCAGCCCCGAAGATGACCCATATCAGCAAGGCAGACTTCATCAAGATGCTCTCTACCCCGATGGCTGACGAGCGAACGGAGCTTGCACGCAGATGTTTCATTTTTGCCTCGCTCACCTCCTTATCCTATATAGATGTAAAGAAACTGTACCCTCACCATATCAGTGAGAACTCCGAGGGTAGAAAGTTCATCCGCAAGGAAAGAGAGAAGACAGGCGTGGAGTTCTTCGTGCCACTCCATCCGATAGCCGAGAAGATTCTTTCGCTCTACAATACCACGGACGACAGCAAGCCTGTTTTTCCACTGGGTGAGAAGAAAGACATCTATCTTGATGTGCATACCCTTGGAATGGTGCTTGGCATAAGTAATAAGTTGGGATTCCACGCCAGCCGCCATACATTCGGAGTCTTGATGCTCAACGAGGACATTCCCATCGGCAGCATAGCCAAGATGATGGGACACGCAGACATCACAAGCACACAGGTCTATGCGCAGGTGACGGAGCAGAAGATTTCAAATGACATGGATAAGCTTATTGCCAAGCGAGAAAGGAACAAAAATCCAATGGCATAGACCTGCCATAAAGCAACGTTCCTTGGAGGCTTTGCGCCTCCAGCCACTTGGGCGAACCACCGCAGTGTGTTTTAGCATGGTATTAGATTTATACAGGTAACACAAATGATACCCGGCAAACACGAACAACTCGGTATAGCCAATAAAACGAGGCGACAACCTATAACAACCACGCTCGGTAAGTTATACGTTGTCGCCTTGTTCATTTCACACACTCATCAAGGACATTCTCCTACACACCTTTCATTCTGTACGCCTCACGATAGTTAGCCATCAGAATCTTCTGAATATCGGACTCGCGGTAGAGTATCTTTCCGCCAAGCTGGATATACGGGATGACACCGTTGTTTCGGTAGTCCTGCAGGGTTCTTCGGCTCAGTTGCAGTCTGGCGCAAAGCTCCTTGTCCGTCATGAAGCGCTCACCGCCAAGCATGGGGCGGTAGTTCATCACGGCACGTTCAAAATTGTCAACCATTCGGTTGAGGTGGTTCACGATGTGGTTCATCCACTCGCTGTTTCTTGTCATTACTTCGTTGCTCATAGTTGTCTCGTTTTATAGTTGATACTTACGTTACTCGGTTTACTTGCTGCATTGGATAAAGTGGCTGTTGTATATTGACAGCCTAACCTGTGCGCTTGCGAAAGCGCATGTCCTTTTTCTTGTCCTCCACTACTGCTACGATAGCCATCACGTCCTCCGGCTTGTAGTAGGTCTTGTGGCTGATTTGCGTATAAGCCAAAGTTCCGTTGTCCCGAAGCGTCTGCACTGTCCGTGGGCAGATGTTGAGCGTCTGACACACGTCCTGTGTGTCGAGCCACTTGTTCATGGTCTTGTCCTCACTGCGCTCACGGATTCTGTCCATGCGCTTCACGAAGTTCTCCAACTGGGCATCAAGATAGTTGAATGCCTCTTCCTCGAATACGATGAATCCCATACTTTTCTTTTTTTAAGTTGATACTATTTTGTATGTCGCAAAGCTCCACGCATATGCAGTGCTCTACGTTTGTGAGTGCAAAGATAAGGCACGGCAATCTAAAAACAAGCGTTTTCAATTTCTGTGGCAGTATGTTGCCGGGGTTTGCCGACTTCAACGCCAAAAACAACAAGAAAAACTTGCACGACTGCAACGAATACATGAACAATGATGAGTTGAGAAATACGTTGAAGTTCTCACAACTATCTCGGTATGCAAATAAGCAAGCCACAACTAAATTGCCACGTTACACCCAATCAGTTGCATGGCTGCACTCAGTACACTTACTTTGCACCCGACAATCGGTCAATGGTGCAAACCGTGACCACTATACTAACAAATAAAACAGCATAAGCTATGGCAAGAACAAAAGAAACGAAAATGTCTCCTGAACAGCAGGAGAAAATGACACAGGAGGTGGTGGCTTCGCTTCAATCATCCACTTATGGTAAAGACTATGCCCAAGAACATAGCTCTTTCTTTGAAGAGGTGGAGAACTCCGATTTAGAAGTTGTGACAGAGAATGTGGCTGCAACAACCTCCTGTATGGAGGACGAGCTAACGAACGAAGCTCTATCGCCATCGAATCCGCAGAAGCGCATCAGCGGCAAGCAGCGCAAGGCGACACTGGAGGAGTATCAGCAGACATTCCTCCAAGTTCCAAGGATTGACGACCGCAAGCCAGTCTTTGTCAGTTCCGATGTGCGAGACCGTCTTGATCGTGTCGTCCGCATCCTCGGAGGGAGACGCATGAGCGTATCGGGCATCATCGAGAACATCTTGCGCCACCACCTAAGCCTTTATGAAGAGGACTTCGAGGCTTGGCGCAAATTGTGAGAATTAAGGTCTGCGACCTTGGACATGGATAGCTGAAAGGCTGTAGTTCCAACTAACGTGTTCTGAGAGGGAGCGAGGTTATGTTTTGGGAACCCCAAAACGCCTCGCTCCACCATGAGGGCGGAGGAATTTTGCTCCCAACGGTCGCAGAAAGAAAGTGCACCAACTGTAAACAGTATATCGAATGACAAGCATGCAGGAACAGAACAAGAAAAAGGGCGGAAGACCGCCCACAGGCAGGGTTCGCAAGTTGTCGAAGTCTGTCACGGTGAAGTTCTCGAAGCCAAGCTACGAGGCATTGAGGCTGAGGGCGAGAAAAGCCAATCGCAAGTTGGCGGAGTACATCCGTGAGTCCGCCTTGAACGGCGAGGTGGTCAGCGGACACAATGCAGAGACGGTAGCCATCGCCAAGAATCTCATTGGCATGGCGAACAATCTCAACCAACTTACCAAGCTGTCGCATCAGAGAGGTTTCCATGAAACCCATGTATATGCGGTGGACTTGTTGAGAAGATTGAAAGCAATCCTTGGCGAGTATCGCCAAGCAAGTTCAAAATCGAAGCCATGCGGAATAGGCAGAAAGGAGGATGCCACATGATAGGCAAGCTAAAGAAAGGTGCATCTTTTGGTGGTTGCGTCCGCTACGTGACAGGCAAGGACGAGGCGAAAATCCTTGCATCCGATGGAGTGTTACTCGGCACGAATGCCGAGATAGTACAAAGTTTTGAGCTGCAAAGACAGCTAAATCCAAGGATTAAGAAGCCTGTGGGACACATTGCACTCAGTTTCAAGCCCGGGGACAAGCCACGTTTGACGGATGAATTCATGGCTAAGATAGCCCTTGAATACATGCAGATGATGGGGATAAAAGATACTCAATTCATCATCGTAAGGCATCACAACACCGACAATCCACATTGTCATATCGTGTATAACCGCATCAATAACGAGGGCAAACTCATACCAGACAGGAATGATTACAGGCGTAATGAGCAAGTGACCAAGGCTCTTAAATCCAAGTATGGGCTTACTTACGGAACTGACAAGAGCAAGACTAACACTCGCAAATTACGCAATGCTGAGCGTGCCAAATATGAGATTCACAATGCAGTCAAGGATGCCTTGAAAGTCGTAGAAAATTGGCATAAGTTCAAGAATGAACTTGCAAAGCGAGGTGTTCACTTGGAGTTAGTCTATAAGGACAAGGAGAGAACCAAGGTGCAAGGTATCCGTTTCTGCAAGGATGGATATAGTTTCAAGGGGACACAGATTAGCCGAGACTATAGCTTTGGCAAACTGAATGCGAGATTTGAGGGAATGGAGAACCTTTTATCAGCAAGTGCCAACTCTGCTCAGCAATATGAGCAGGGCTGTTGCAAGAATGAGCAGGAGCCATCCATATCGGAGAGCAGCCAGGACCCTTGGGACGGTATTTCTTCCATTGGACTTTTTGCTCCAGCCAATGCTCAGACCTTTGAGTCTTTCCCAGAGGACGAATCATCCAAGAAGAAAAAGAAGAAACGCAGAAGAGGCTTTAGCCTTTGATGCAAGTTACAAACCATTCAAACAACACCAGAACTATGAAAGAAGAAATGTTGGAAGCCATCTACGGCACAGTTGAGAGATTGGAGCAAAAAGTCGATGAACTTTCTGCCTCACCAAAGAATACAGAGGCGGAAAGCACTCCGGCCTCTGTAAGTGTTGATACTAGCAAACTTGAAAAAGCTATTCTTGCTATGGCTGTAAAAGAAGGGGAAGCTATTGACAAATTGGTAAGATTAAGAGAAGCTATCTGCATTTTTACCGACCTTACCAAAAAAGAAGCAAGCAAAGATGAACAGCGAAGTAAACTCTTGTTTGATACTGTTAATCAGGTGAAACAAGAGCTGAATGCCACATCAAAAATTGTGCAGGACAAACTTCACGCAATGGATAACACACCTCTGAAGAAAGTAGTGACTCATCGCTTCGAGCCAACTTCAAAGTCTGTTCTTCTTTTCATTGGTGGCTTGGCTCTATCTCTTGTTCTCTCCATTTGGGGCAATCTCACCCAATGGCGAGAGCATCAAGATTGGGAGGAGGCAGATTTGAAGTATCGGGCTTTGAAGATGGTGCTTCCATCCGATGACCCCAATGTTCGATACATCGAAAAGAACTTTTCTGTATGCCCAAATAAAGAAGTTATTGAGAATGTGAGAAATCGTGTTGCTGCTTATGAGGATTCTGTTTACCATCACTATAAAATGGTCAAAATGGCAGCAATTAAAGATAGCATTGCTAATAGCCTATTTAAAGAGGCGAATGAAATTAAAAAGAAAATTAATAAGAAATAATAGACAACGACCATCGGCTACAAGCGCATCCTTCGTTTCGATAAAGTAAAGACGAACGGCATTCGCATCGTGTTCAATAGTGCAAGAGCTTGTCCGTGCATCAACAACATAGCAGCATACTGACTTTTCATTAACTCTCATCTGTTCATTCGCGTCCGTGATGCCACTTGCTTGACATTGCGGACACTTTTTCTTTTATGGTAGCTATGAAGAGGAAATTGATAATTATAGCAGTTTTGGTTATCTCACTTGTTGCATCTTATATCTTATGTAATACGAAACAATATGATGCCGATATTGATCCTGTTAAAGTCGAAGAATATACGGCAGTCTTAGAAAACAGTGTTGACTTGGATTCCATTGCAGGAACATATTGCGGTGTATTGCCTCCTAATGTTGAAACAATACTCACGCTAAATGCAGATGGCACCTATCGTTTGAAGCGGAAATCTGCGAACGAATCGGATGATTGCGAAGTATTGAATGTTTTTTTCAAAGTGCTTGACGGCTGCATTCTGATGCTTGAACATACGCAAAGTGGTGACAATATATTTTGTAAGGTGAAGAATGACAGCAGCATTATTTTGATAGACTCATTTGGTAATGAACCAAAAGCAAAGGATGTTAGTTCTTATATATTAATAAAGTAAAAAATGCCCAAATGCAATATATTTTAACGTCTTAACAATATAAACTGTTAATAATGCATAAATAACGCATTCGCTATTTATCGATTTAAAATAAATTTCGTAAATTTGCATCATTTAACCAATAGTACAGTATAAATATGAAAAAGTATTTAGTTTTAATATTATTGGCAGTGATTGTATCATCGTGCCAAGATGAAATTCTTAATGACAGTAATCCTGTTATTGAGAACGTGAATGTTAATTTGTCTATGGATGAGGCAATGAGTATTGCAAATGATAATCCTACAAATTTATCAGAGGATGAGATTCTGGCAATGGTAAATGATTTTTCCACTTCGTTGGGCTCAAAAACAAGAAGTGCTGCCAATCCAAGAATGTCTATTGTGGGCTCATATCGCATTGGCGGAATTATATCAAGCAAGACAACAAGAGGGACTACGACTGATAGTATTCCTGTTTATGAGGTGTGTTTACAGTCTGGAGAAAAGAGTGGGTATGCTTTAGTTTCTGCCGACTCTCGAAGTGCTGGTGTTTTGGCATATATAGAAAATGGTAATTTTGAGAAAAAAGATAGTACTGGGGCATGTTTGATGTTAAAATTGGCAGAAGCTTCAACTGTTTCAGAGATAAATAAAATAGAAAGGCTCAAAGTTGAGTTACGAGAGAAAACCTTAAAGAAAGTAGCTTCTTGTTTGGGTAAATCTACAGTAACATATGAAGAAATAAAAGATTTGATTGAGGTTAATGGTGTAAAAAGCCATGAAACAACTTCCCGTTCTACAGCTTATGACAAACCTTTGAGCCAGATTATATCGTTAATGCCTCAAAATGGTGGAGCTGTTTTAAAGACCGAGTGGCGCCAAGACAATCCTTATAACTTGTTGTTGCCTAAAACTTATAATGAATATCATACGGAAACAAATTACCCTATGGGGTGTGCTATTACAGCAGGAGTTCAAACTTTAGCAGCTATCGCTCCGAGCATGACGATTGATGGAACAGTCATAGACTGGGCATTTGTTACTAAAAAACCGAAATTGAAGTATGATTCGTATTTTGGCGGAGATTATGAGGAGGCTATGATGATTTCCAAAGTAGTTAAGCATATGTATGAAGGAACAAATACAACACCAAATATTGATGAGGATTTTAAGTATGGGCCTTATGATGATCCGAATATACCTTGTGTAAAAAGTAGTACAACTTCAGTTTCTAATTTATTGGATTATTTAAAGAAGTATGTTTCTTGTGGCACTTATTATAATAAATATGCCCCAGATCCATTGTTAAATACGATAAATGCAAACCGCCAGATGCCTTGCGTTGCAATAATGGGTGGAACACATACTGCAAATGAACAGGCAGAAAAAGGTTCTCATGCTTGGGTTATAGATGGATATGCAATTTGCACTAAGACAAGCAGAGAAATTTTACGAAATAACGATTTGTACTTTCATGCTAATATGGGATGGGGTGGACCTGACAATGGCTTTTATAAGGTAAATGCAGATGCTTCGACTGATTTTGAGACAACATTAGGCACTTATAATATAAATTTTTGGGAAATAACAGAAATTCATAAGAAATAATTAGTTTTAATTGCATTTGGTGTACAAAGTTATGTACATCAAATGCTTTATTCTATTGGCAAATATGAAAATAATTCAATACTTTTTTCTTTTTTTTGTGTTTTCTATAGTATATGGCTGTAGTAATGGTACTGATGTTTCTTCATTGTGTTTTGAAAAAGAGTATTACGAAAAGCCATTATTAGAAAACCCATCGGAAATTATGTTTAGTGGTGGAAGCAACAATCTTTCAGTCGAAGTGTCAGATGATAATGTTTTGGAAGCCACTATTGGTGCTGGAAAAATAAAAATAAAGACAAAAAAGAATGGGATTGTTTATCTTGTTGTAAAGGATAAGACGGAGAATACTAGCGTTACTATTAGGGTTAAGGTCGTGGATAGTTACTTAGGTTTGCAATTAGGCAAACCAATTCCGAACTATTCTGTTTATAACGAAGATGACAGACTTTATTTAGTAAATAATAAAAGTAAATCATTTTATTTATATGATAAATCTTTTAATTTAAAAGCTACTGGCAATTACAAACTGTTTGTGAAAAACTCAAATTATTTTCTTTCTTTAGTCTTTTCAGATAAGGTTTGTTTTTATAATATTTCAAACAGTTCACATGCTTTTTTATGGGGAGCCATTCCTACTTATTTAAAGTTTTTATGGACGAATGAAGGTCTTACAACTACTAATGCACGAGATGTATCACCTGTCGTTATGACTGCTTTTGATTTAGACACAAATAACGTTTACTATTTTAATGTTGATTCTACCGAATTTCCTTACGGGATATTAAATTAAAACACAACAGCAATTAGCAATATACAACACCTTTCTGTTGATACTATTTTGAATATGTAGTGGGAAAAGCAAAACTATTATGTATGTAGCTATCACTGAGTGATTATGTTTGGTTGCTTTTACGAAAAAATGAAGTTAAATTTCTATGTAAAAAAGTTCTAATTTCCATATTTCTCTTCTTGTAAATTATGGGATATTAAGAAAAATATCGTATCTTTGTCCCCGAATTGAGGCGTTCTTTGCATATTGCAAAATACAGAAACGAGCAGAAGTCCGCTCGTTTCCATATTGTTACCTATATAATATAGGCAAACGCACAACTTCTTGATTTTCAATCAAAGTCCAATTTAGAGCGAGTTAGGATTCTTAACACTTTACGAGAACAGGTCTTTCATGGAGAAAAATGACAGTTGGATGCAATATTATCCCTTGTTTCTTGTTATTATGATATACAAACTGTTGTGGAAATGAAAAAGAAAATAGTTATAATGATGGTGCTGCTGCTTGCTGTTGTGGGAGCAAAGGCACAAGAAGTGGAGAGTCCGGTAGGCAGATTCTCTGTAATTCCCCGTATCGGTGTAACTCTGGCTAACTGGAGCGGGTTGACTCTGGAAACTTTGGATGGAACCTCGCTAGAGTCTAAGTATCAGGCTGGATTCATGGGCGGCGCAGATGTGGAATATCGCATAAATAAGAGCCTGGGTATTACGCTGGGTGCTTATTATGCCCGACAGGGTATGCGCTTCCCTGACTGTGAGTTGACAGAGAATGCTGAAAAAGGGGAATATACAGGTATTAAGAATCATCATGTGAACCTCGATTATATCCAGGTACCGCTCATGCTGAAAGCCTATCTTGTAGAGGGCTTGTCGGTGAATGCAGGCGTTCAGGTGGGATTCCTTTGTGGCGACGGCAAGGTGAAAAGAGAGGAAACCGACCTTCAGAAGGACAAGAACGGGTCTATTACATATAAGGATATGCAGGAGACCGAAGCTCCTTGGCCTGCCAAGAAGGTGGATGTAGCCATTCCTTTGGGCTTGAGTTATGAATATATGAACGTGATTCTGGATGCCCGTTACAACGTGAGCCTGACGAAGGCTGGCAAGGGCGATTGGGATAACTGTAAGAACAAGGCTCTGACCTTTACCGTGGGTTATCGTTTTACATTATAAAAGAATATTTTGATAGAAATAAGAAAAGCCTCAAATCCGCGAAGGATTTGAGGCTTTTACCTTATCTGATAATCAGATGATTCTATGATTCTTTATCCAACCTGGCTTCCTGGCTTAACCTTGCCAAGGAGAGAAGTTACGTTCAATGAGCCGTCGAAGTTGACTGCACTCAGAATCATACCCTGACTCTCGATCCCCATCATCTTGCGAGGAGCAAAGTTGGCTACGAACAATACGTCCTTGCCGATCAGCTGCTCTGGCTCGTAGTAGGCTGCGATACCTGAGCAGATGGTGCGCTCTACGCCAGAACCATCGTCGATGGTGAACTTCAGGAGTTTCTTAGACTTCTTTACCTTCTCGCAGTTCAGAATGTGACCTACGCGGATATCGAGTTTCTCGAAATCATCGAAGCTAACCTCTGGCTTGATAGGAGCAGCCTGATAAGAAGCCTCCTCGTTAGCCTTCTTGGTGTCAGCGAGCTTCTGGAGCTGTCTTTCGATAACCTCATCCTCAATCTTCTCGAAGAGCAATTCAGGCTCACCGAGCTGGGTACCAGCCTTGAGCAAATCTGTGCTGCCGAGCTGAGTCCACTCGAAGTTAGGCATATTGATCATCTTGCGGAGTTTCTCAGAAGAGAATGGCAAGAATGGCTCGAAGGCGATAGCGAGGTTGGCAACCAGCTGGAGGGAGATGTTTAGGATGGTCTCCACACGCTTAGGATCGGTCTTCCAAACCTTCCAAGGCTCACACTCTGTGATGTATCTGTTACCGATACGAGCCAGGTTCATAGCCTCTTTCTGAGCCTCACGGAACTTGAATACGTTGAGATACTGCTCTACCTTCTCCTTCACGTCCTTGAACTCAGCGATAGCCTTCTCATCTACCTCCTGCAATTCACCACAGGCAGGAACTACGCCGCCCCAATACTTCTTGGTGAGCTGGAGGGCACGGTTTACGAAGTTACCGTAAACGGCAACCAACTCAGAGTTGTTGCGCTCCTGGAAATCCTTCCAGGTAAAGTTGTTGTCCTTGGTCTCAGGCGCATTGGCTGTCAATACATAGCGCAATACATCCTGCTTGCCTGGCAAATCTACGAGATACTCGTGCAACCATACAGCCCAGTTGCGGGATGTTGAAATCTTATCATCCTCCAGGTTCAGGAACTCGTTGGCTGGTACGTTGTCTGGCAAGATATAGTCGCCGTGAGCCTTCAGCATAGTAGGGAAGATGATGCAGTGGAACACGATATTGTCCTTACCGATGAAGTGAACAAGACGAGTTTCAGGATCCTGCCACCACTTCTGCCATGTTCCCCACTTTTCTGGATGAGCATCGCAAAGCTCCTTGGTATTTGAGATGTAACCGATAGGTGCATCGAACCAAACGTAGAGCACCTTTCCATCTGCACCCTCTACTGGAACAGGAATACCCCAATCCAAGTCGCGTGTCATCGCACGTGGCTGAAGATCCATATCCAACCAGCTCTTGCATTGGCCGTAAACATTGGTACGCCACTCCTTGTGACCTTCCAGAATCCACTTCTTCAACCAATCCTGATACTTGTTCAATGGAAGATACCAGTTCTTGGTAGGCTTCTTTACGAGACCATGACCAGGGTTGTTCTTGTTGGTAGGGTTGATGAGTTCCTCAGGAGAGAGGGTAGCACCACATTTCTCGCATTGGTCGCCATAAGCACCCTCTGCACCACAGCGAGGGCAAGTACCTACGATATTACGGTCGGTAAGGAATTCGCCTGTTACCTCGTCGCAGAACTGCTCCTCTACCTTTTCTTCCAATACGCCCTTGTCATAGAGTGTGCGGAAGAAGTCTGAAGCAAACTTATTGTGAGTAGGCGAAGTGGTACGGCTGTAAATATCAAAAGAGATACCGAAGTCCTCGAAACTCTTCTTGATGAGGTTATGATAGCGATCAACCACCTCCTGTACGGTAATTCCCTCTTTCTTGGCACGGATAGTAACAGGTACACCATGCTCATCGCTACCGCCGATGAAGACAACATCCTGCTTCTTGAGGCGGAGATAGCGAACATAGATATCGGCTGGCACGTATACACCTGCCAGGTGACCGATGTGCACACCACCGTTGGCATAAGGCAAAGCCGCAGTCACGGTAGTACGTTTAAAGTTCTTTTGTTCCATATTAGCTAATATATTTTTGTTATTTGGCTGCAAAATTACAAAAAATGTTGGAGATAAGAAAGAATTATCGTCGCTTTTTCTTACTTGTATATATAATAAGGTGTAAAAAGCTGGGTTCTTTAGTGTTTTTATAGTAAGGATAGCGTAGGGCAGGATACAAAAAAAAGGCCCTTCGCATCTCTGCAAGAGCCTCCCATCTTGTACATTGCCATCAGACTCCTCCCTGATAGGACTGTACCTAATTATTATCATTTACTTTTTCTAAGAACTTATTCGTTCTGACAACTTATGTTGTTGACCTTTTACAATCTAATTACCTTAGTATGTAGAAAACTTCCTCCTTATATATTTTTATCTATAGAGAGATTTCTTACATTACGTTCATATAGGCGATAACGGCTAACTCTGCAAGAAGAATTACGAAACCAATCTTCTTTACTGCGTCTGTAATTTAAAAAATGCAATCCATAATCTTAATGGTTTTGTTGTTAATAATTAAACTAGCGTTCTTTTTACGTTTGCAAAAGTAATGCATTTTTTATCCGATATGGGATAATTTTTATTAGAATTAGTGATTTTTATCCTTTTGCATATATCTTCTTTATGATTATAAATGTCCTCTTTCTGCCCAATCGCCTCTGTCGAGGGTTCTGTATCCCACGGCTTCTGCTATATGGTCAGGCTTAATCTGTTCACTTCCTGCCAAATCAGCAATGGTTCGTGCCACTTTCAGTATTCTGTTATAGGCTCTAGCTGACAAAGAAAGCTTCTCCATTGCCATTCGGAGCAGTTCGATACCTTGTTCGTCGGGTTCGGCAAACTGATGAATCATTCTTTCGGTCATCTGGGCGTTGCAATGGATGCCTTTATAATCTTTGAATCTTTCGGCTTGAACTTCTCTTGCCTTGATGACTCTTTCTCTGATCTTGGCACTTGGCTCACCTGGTGCTGCCTTCGATATGTCCTGGAAAGGAACGGGACTGATTTCGCATTGGATGTCGATGCGGTCGAGTAACGGACCCGAAATCTTGTTCATGTATCTTTGAATCTGGCCTGGCGTGCAGACACAGCGATGTGTCGGATCACCATAATATCCGCATGGGCAAGGGTTCATACTTGCCACAAACATGAATGAACATGGGTAATCTGTAGAATATTTCGCTCTGCTGATGTTGATATGGCGGTCTTCCAATGGCTGGCGGAGTACTTCCAGAGTGGTTTTATTGAACTCCGGAAGTTCATCGCAGAACAGAACGCCATTATGGGCGAGCGATATTTCTCCCGGTTGTGGTGAAGTTCCTCCGCCTACCAGAGCCACTTGAGAGATGGTATGGTGAGGAGACCGGAACGGGCGTTGGGAAATGAGTGATACATTCTTGCCCAGTTTGCCTGCAATGGAGTGAATCTGTGTTGTTTCCAGACTCTCAGATAGCGTGAGGGGAGGAAGAATGGACGGCAAACGTTTTGCCATCATCGACTTTCCGGAACCTGGAGGACCTACCATAATCAGGTTGTGTCCGCCAGCCGCAGCCACTTCGAGCGCTCTTTTCACGTTCTCTTGACCGCGGACGTCGGCATAATCGTATTCACAATGTGTCTGGTTTTCGTAAAATTCCTTGCGGGTGTCAACGATTGTAGGAGAAGGATTGCTTCTGTCGCTCATGAATTGTATGACTTCGAAAAGCGTTTTCATGCCGTAAACCTCAAGGTTATTTACGACAGCCGCTTCCCGAGCGTTCTGTTCCGGCACAATCAGTCCCTTAAAGTGCTCTGCTCTTGCTCTGATGGCTATCGGTAGGGCACCTTTGATAGGCTGGAGCGTACCGTCAAGGCTCAGCTCGCCTACCATCATGTACTCTTTCAGATGATCTTCGGGAATGTTGTTGTTGGCGCCTAGAAGTCCGATTGCAAGCGGCAAGTCGAAACTGCTGCCCTCTTTCCTGAGGTCAGCTGGAGCCAGATTGATAGTGATGTCGGCTATCGGAAATTTGAAGCCGCTATACTGGAGAGCTGCTGAAATTCGGTTACGGCTCTCTTTGACCGCCTCGTCGCCTAAGCCTGTGAGGTGGTACATGACGCCTCTGTTGAGGCTTACTTCTACGGTTACAGTAGTTACTTCTAGTCCGTTAACTGCTGCACAATATGTCTTTACTAACATATAGGCGTGCTTTTTATGGGTTCTTGACTAGCTCGAAAGTATTTATTTTAGCAGTTGGTCGAGCTTATTGTAAAGCTCTTGCTTTTTCATGCCTCGGGCGATGATTTTACCATTTTGAAGTATGATGTTGTCAGGAAGGTTTTCCAATCCCAACTTCTTCAAGGTCTTGTCTTCCAGCATTTCGCCGTTGCAGATGATAGGGCATGCGATAGAGTCGCGCTTGATGTTGTTCTTGCATTCGTTCTTGCTGGCATCCAGACAGAAAGCCATCAGCTTAAGCTTGCCGTTCGATTTTTTCTGCCGGCTCTTCAGTTCGCGCTGCATGTCCTGGCTGTCATAGTTATAGGTAGCCCAGGTGTAGATTACGGCAACCGGAGCGCTGCTCATTTCTGTACTAGAAACGAGTTTTCCGTTGATATCGTATGCTGTAAATGAAGGCAGGGTTGCACCGGTGCCTACATTCTTCATGGTTTCTGCCAACTGCTTCATCTTAGCCAACTGTCCGTTTTTAGGCTGTTCCTTCTCTACGATATTGATGAGTGAGAGCGCCTTGCGGTAATCAGGTTGTGTAGAAGTGATGAAGTATTTTCTGATCAGATAGATGCTGCACACAGAATTCGGATGTTCTCTGACGAAGTCTTCAGCATGCTTTTTAGCCTCAGGTGGCGTATCTTTCAGGATGTTCTGGCGGAATTTTGTCATCAGTTCGTTATCCTCGGTTCCGCTTACCTCCATTTCCTTAAGGTGCGAAGCATCTGCCTTGATCTCTACTGATTTGCCCGATTTTGCGAAGATAGGCTGCTCAGAGAAATTAGGGAAAACAAGCATAATGGTAAAATCTTCCTTACATTCGGTTTCGAAAGTGAAACGGCCGCCTTCTACCTTGATGGTGTCAACGCCTTCGAAGCCCCCGTCAGGACTGTATACATAAAACTCGCCTTGATTCATATTGAGAAATTTGCCTTCAAACTTGAAATGCCCACTGCTAACACCACATGATGTTAAGACCAGCGTAATGAATAAAATGAGGATGTAAGCAAATTTTTTCATAAGGAAAAACTTTAAGGTGCCGCGAGCGGGACTCGAACCCGCACAGCCATTACTGGCCAAGGGATTTTAAGTCCCTCGTGTCTACCAATTCCACCATTGCGGCATGGTAAACGTTAAGAGTTGAGCGGAAAACGGGACTCGGACCCGCGACCCCAACCTTGGCAAGGTTGTGCTCTACCAACTGAGCTATTTCCGCGTTATGTGGGTGCAAAGGTAATGCTATTTCTTTAAATCTCCAAACGATTTACATTTTTTAAGATAAGAAAGCGCCATTTTTTTTCGTTTGCCCTCCATTTCTGCTTAGTTTCCCACGTATATATCGGTTCCTTGGCCGCCGTAGGTTACCCGATATTGCATCAGCGGCTTGTCGCTTTTGCTCTTTCCGCCGCTTGTGATGGTTCCGTTTTCCAGGCTGTAGATGCGTTTGCATTTGTCGCAAATTACCGATTGGCGGTTGCCGGTCCATTCCAGCGGATAGTTGGTGCCGCCATATTGTTCCAGACAGTTGGGGCATTGGCGGTCCCAGGCTACAGGTCCGCTGAAGTTTGTAAGTCCCATGATGAAGCCATTCTTCCTGGCATCTTTAGGGTCGTTGCCCGCTCCCAAATAGGTATAGTTGGCATAATTCTCCTTGGCTGTAGAGAGGATGATGGTTTCCGTCTGGTTTTTCCCATCGTTTAATGTAGAATAGATATTCCAGGCTCCTTTCACCTTTTTGGCGCTAACCATCGTGTAGACGCCCGTTCCGTTGAGGGCTGTTTCCAGACTTGTGCCCGGATGGTATTGTGACTTGAAATAGAACTGGCAGGGATATTTGGTGCTGATGCTGTTTTCTGCATCGCACGAACAAAGTAAGAGCATAGCTATTCCAGCCATGCTCTTCACCTTATTATATATATATACCTTATTATATATGCTATTCTTCATGCAGAAACCTTTCTGTCTTTATTTCAGAAGATTCTTCTCGGCATTCTCCATGCGCTCGAAGTGGAACTCAGAGAGGGTCTGCTCCAACAGCGCCTGAATCTTGTCGTTGCAGAGATTGCCGATGCTGCCTTCGTGAGTATGATGAATATCCTTGTTTGGCTTGAATTCGCCAGCCTCGATTTCCAGTCCTACCTTCTTGTAAGCATCGCGGAATGGCATGCCGTTGGCTGCAAGCTGGTTCACTTCTTCTACTGAGAACATAGGGTCGTAGCGAGGATCGTCAAGAATATGCTCGTTCACCTCCATCTTGTTGATGATGTAGGCAGCCATCTGCAGACAGTCTTTCAACTCGTCGAAGGCAGGGAGGAACACTTCCTTGATAATCTGGAGATCGCGGAAATAGCCTACTGGCAGGTTGTTCATGATGAGCATTACCTGCTGTGGAAGGCTCTGGAGCTTGTTGCTCTTGGCGCGAATCAACTCGAATACGTCTGGATTCTTCTTGTGTGGCATGATGCTCGAACCGGTGGTGCACTCCTTAGGCAATTTCACGAAACCGAAGTTCTGACAGTTGAACATACAGGCGTCGAAAGCCATCTTTGCCAAAGTTCCTGCCACGGTAGCCATGGCGAAAGCCACGTTGCGCTCCATCTTTCCTCTGCCCATTTGTGCATAAACCACATTATAGTCCATGCTGTCGAAACCGAGAAGTTCGGTGGTCATGGTGCGGTTCAATGGGAATGAACTTCCATAGCCGGCAGCGCTACCCAATGGGTTGCGGTTGGTCATGCGGTAAGCAGCCTGAAGGAAGAGCATGTCATCGGCAAGTCCTTCAGCATAAGCGCCAAACCAGAGACCGAATGATGAAGGCATAGCCACCTGCAGATGGGTGTAGCCCGGCATCAGCACGTCCTTATACTGGTTGCTCTTCTGAATCAGCTCGTCGAAGAGAATCTTCACGGCGTCCACAATCTCCTTCAATTCATGACGGGTGAAGAGTTTGAGGTCTACGAGAACCTGGTCGTTGCGTGATCTACCCGAATGAATCTTTTTGCCCATGTCGCCCAGTTTCTGGGTGAGCATCAGTTCTACCTGGGAATGAACGTCTTCCACGCCGTCTTCTATTACGAATTCGCCCTTGTCGGCGATGGCGTAGATGTTTTTCAGTTCGGCAAGGAGCTGGGTGAGTTCATCTTTCTCCAGGAGTCCGATGCTTTCGAGCATGGTGATGTGTGCCATACTGCCCAGCACGTCATACTTGGCGAGATAGAGGTCGAGTTCGCGGTCTCTTCCTACGGTGAATCTTTCAATTTCCTTGTTTACTTCGAAGTTCTTTTCCCAAAGTTTATGTGCCATAATTTCTTTATTTATTAATCCTGGTAAGGAATCATCGCAAGCGCATCAGCAATTTTTTCGATGCCTTCCTGCAATGGCTTCTTCACCATACCCTTGATAAACATGTTAAGTTCTGCCTTGATGGTGAGTTTCATTTTGCATGAGAACTCGCCTGTAGGGAGCAGCTGAATCCAGAAGTTGAAAGGAACAGGGCTGTTTTCTGTTTCAAACTTGATGGTTTTAGGCTCCTCGCGGTCGATGATGCGCATCTTGATTTCACCCACCATAGGTGCTGTGATAGAGATGCTGTCGCTATCAAACTTGAGGTCCTTCAGCTTTTCCATTTCCTTTCTCTTGTCTTCCGGAATCTGGTCTTTCACCTGCTCGAATCGGTCTTTGAGCATCTGCAGGTTGTTCAGATCGCTCAATGTACGGTAAACAGATTCCTGTTTGTGAGGAATCTGTTTGATATTACTTTCGAATGTACTTGTACTCATTATTGATGGGTCAGCTTGATTACTTCTTCCAGTTAGCTGGGTCCTTGCGCCACTCGTGGAGCAGCTCTACGTCTTCCTGTTTGATATAGCCAGTCTCCAGAGCCTCTGCCACTACGTGCTCATAGTCGGTCAAAGTAACCAGCTTTACGTTAGCATCAGCAAAAGCCTTCTCGGCGATAGGGAAACCATAGGTATAGCTAGCTACCATGCCCACAATCTCGTTGCCGTTCTTGCGGAGAGCCTCTACTGCCTTGAGAGAGCTGCCGCCGGTAGAAATCAAGTCTTCTACTACCACAACCTTAGCCTTAGGGTCGAGCTGACCTTCGATGAGGTTCTGCATACCGTGATCCTTTGGTTTAGAACGAACGTATACGAAAGGCATGTTCAGTTCGTCAGCAACCAAAGCACCCTGCGCGATGGCACCAGTAGCTACTCCGGCTACAGCATCAGCCTCAGGGAACTGCTCCAGGATAGCGTGAACGAGCTCAAGCTTTACATAATTGCGGAGTTCTGGGAATGAGAGAGTCTTGCGGTTATCGCAATAGAATGGTGACTTCCAGCCAGAAGCCCATGTGAATGGATCATTAGGCTGCAACTTGATTGCCTTTACTTTCAATAACTTAGATGCGAATTCTTTCTTCAGTTTGTCCATAATCTTTAAAGGATTAAATTATTATTAATTATTTTGCAAAGGTACAATGATTTTTGCACACGGCGGCTATATTTAGGGTTAAAATGTTTTAACTCTCGGCAAAAAGGGCCTTTAGTCGTGTGCGAAACCTACAGTCAGCACGCTTATCTTCATCTTTCCGGCTGCTTTTATCAGGGTTTCCGCACAGGAGATGATGGTGGATCCGGTGGTGCATACGTCGTCGATGATGAGGATATGTTTGCCCTCAAGTTGCGTGATGGGGTGCTCGCCCTGCCCGTCATGATAGGTTGCTGCGGCTTCAAAAACCTGGCTCACGTTTTCCTGTCTTTCCTGCCGGTTCTTGTGGGTTTGGCTTTCGCTAAACTTTTTCCTTTTTACGGCATCCTTGATGATGGTCAGATGGGTGAGTTGCTGGATACCTTTGGCGATGAGAAGACTCTGGTTATAGCCGCGTTCTTTTTCTCGTTTTCGGGTGAGCGGGATGGGGATGATGGCGTCTATTCCGTCGAAGAACTGAATGCCTAACCCCTTCTTTGCCAGCATTCTGCCCAGATAGATTCCCATTTCAGGATGATGCATGTATTTCAGTTGGTAGACGGCTCTAGCCGATGTAGCATGGCTGATGTGATGGAAGAGAGCGCAGCAGCGTTCGATGGGAATCAGATGCCAGAAGAGTTTTGCCATCTCGTTGTCGTAGGGCTGTTTCCAGGTATCGGTTCTCGGCATGCGGAACAGACATTTTATGCATATCATCTCCTCCCCGCCAGCGAGCACATTTCCGCAGATGGCGCAGGTTCGGGGGAAGAATAAATCTAATATGTCTCTTAACAGGCTGGTACGCATGGCTTTACTCTTAATTTTGAGGTTTGGATATTGAACTTGATGCTTTGCTTTAGAATTCCTCTTCGAAATCGATGTCTCCCAGATCTTCTTCCTTCATCCGGTCGATGCATTTGTGGATAACCTCCATGCTGTATCCTCTTCCCAGGGCAAAGCGGATGAGTTTCATCGAGCGTTCATAGTCGTTCTTTGCCTTGATGGTTTTATATTTGTTTTTCATCAGGGGCAGGAGGGTTTCCATATACAGGTCGTCTTCAATCTCTTCGAAGATAGGGTCGGAGATGTCCTTCGGAATATGTTTCATCCACAGCGCCTGTTCCACCTTCCGGCGTCCCCACTTGTTGTATTTTATCTTGTCGTTGATAAAGAAGCGTGCGAAACGTTCATCGTCGATGAATTTCTTCTCGGTCAGGAATTCCATGTTTCTGGCGATGGCATCTTCGGACAGTTCCCACTTCTTCATCTTGTCGATCATCTCTTGCGAGCAATGTTCGGCTTGGGTGCAGAGGGTGGTGAGCTTCAGGAGCGCCTGCTGCTCGGTCATCGGCTTTTTATACTTTGAACTTTGAGATTTGAACATGATAATTTTACTTTGAACTTTGAGATTTGAACATTGAACTTTATGATTTGCCGGCTCGCATCATTCTCTGCTTTCCGAAGGCATCTTCCTTTGTATCAATAGCTTTAAAACCCAATCCTTCCAGCATTTCCCTTGTTTCTTTTTCGTAGATAGGATTGATTTCGAAGTATAATGCACCTCCGGATTTGAGGGCAGAAGAGGCATATTCGGCGATGGCCCTATAGAACTTCAGAGGCTCTTCATCGGGCACGAAGAGGGCGATTCCGGGTTCGTGTTCCAACACATTCTTCTCCATATCCGCTTTCTCCTTTTCGCAGATATACGGGGGATTGCTCACGATGATGTTCCATCTTCCGGTATCCGATGTTTCCGCCAATTTCAGGGCATCTTGATATTCTATTTTTACGTTACCGGCATCCAGAAGCGCAATATTTCCCTGTGCTATCTTCAAGGCATTTTCCGAAATATCCCAACCCGTAACCTCCGAGCCGCCGATGTCCAGTCCCAGCGTAATGGCGATGCAGCCCGAACCCGTACAGATGTCCAGGATGCGGATGGTATTTTCTTCCTTCTCTCCTTCCGTAATCCCTTTGTTTTCAGTCGCATCTTTTTTTATCCACTCGCAGAGTTCCGCCGTTTCGGGTCTCGGAATCAGCACGCCCGGCTCTACATGGAAGGTTCTTCCTGCAAAGTCAGCTTCGCCCAGAACATACTGTACAGGTTCGCTTTTTTGCAATCTTCTGATAATTTCTTCCAGTTTTCTTTCTTCATCTGCAGATAATTCATTAACTTTGCCGCAGATTATGTCGGTCAGCGTCATTCCGTACTTCACATCGAGCACGGTGCGGACGATAGCCTGTGCTTCGCCCGCCTCATATAGAGGGGTAATGGATTGCCAAAGTTGTTGATACGTTTTCATCTCTAAATCGTATATTATGATTTGAGAGCAAAGGTACGACATTTTATCGAAAAGTAAGTAAAAAACGAAGAAAAGTTTTAGATATGGAACAAAATAATGTTTCTTTTCAGAATGTGAAGACGGGCGAACCGTTGTCGCAAAAGGAAATAGACGAAATGTTTATGCGCCGCTGTCTGCAGCTGGCGAAAAACGGAAGAGAGAATGCCAAACCCAATCCGATGGTGGGAGCCGTTATCGTGAGTGGGGATGGTAGAATCATCGGCGAAGGCTATCATGTAAGATGCGGAGAAGGGCATGCTGAAGTCAACGCCTTTGCATCTGTTAAGCCCGAGGATGAGCATCTATTAAGCCAAGCTACCATCTATGTGAGTCTCGAACCCTGCTCTCATTATGGCAAGACGCCGCCTTGCGCCGATTTGATAGTAAGAAAAGGAATAAAGCGATGCGTTTGCGGCTGCGTAGATCCCTTTGCCAAGGTTCAGGGCCGCGGTATCCGAAAGATTCGCGAGGCAGGCATTGAAGTAACTGTAGGCGTTCTGGAGGCGGAATGTCTCGAACTCAACAAGCGCTTCATCACCTTTAACACCCATCAGCGTCCTTACATCATCCTGAAATGGGCGCAGACCGCGAATGGCTTTCTTGACAACGGGGGTAGGGGTATGGCTATTTCCTCGCCTTTCACCAAGATGCTCTCCCACAAGTTGCGTGCTGAGAACGATGCCATCCTCATAGGCCGCGTAACCGATGAGCGCGACCACAGTCAGCTCAACGTTAGAGATTGGAGCGGCAAGGACCCGATGCGCCTGGTCATCGACCGCCATCATCCTTGTTTCGAAGGTCTGTATTTCTCACGGGGCAAGACGGAAGTGTTGCAGCAAATCATGCAGTACTTATATAATAATAAGGTGCAGTCGCTGATAGTAGAGGGAGGCGCCATCACCCATCAGGCATTCCTCGATGCTGGACTTTGGGATGAAATCAGGGTAGAAACGTTGTTGTCCACATCTGTGGAAAACTCCGTAACTTCTGGAACGCCAGCGCCTATGCTTCCTCATAACGTCCGGTTAATCAGCCACGAGGCGTATGATGGAAATGTTATCAACACCTACGAGCGGATGTAATCTTCTCATAGATTTGCTTTTCCCTTCGGCCAGCGATTTTCAATTCACAGATGACACAGATTTAGTGGCGTATACCCAATTCAACATTTAACATTCAACACTTAACATTCAAAAAAATGAGTAACAGATTTACATCGCGTCTGAGCGATGATGACGATTTCAAGCGAGACGAACTGATACGTAAGATTGAGCATTCGGTAGAGCAGATGACGCTCTCAGAACTGGAAGCCCTGTCCTACGATATGTTTACCAAGGGTTATATGGAGGATTATTAGATTCCTGTTTTAACATAAATAGTTTCGAAGACTGATGCAAGTACTTACGAAAGCCGATAAATAATGAGGTTTCTGTCCAACAATTAGACGCCGGTGTCTAATTGTTGGACAGTTTGTTTAATGAGGCTTTTTATCTAAGGAATTGATTATCAGGAGAAATGCTGTTTTGGCACGGCTCTTGTCCTTATCATGCCAAAATGAAGAAGATTATGAAAAGAACAGGAATATTAATAGGATGGCTGGTCTGGACGGCTGGCGTCTCGGCACAGAGCTGGAGCCTTGACGACTGCATGAAATACGCCGTGGAACATGCCACGGAGGTGAAGCGGGAGGTGGTAAATGCCCGCCAGCGCAAGCAGGATTACCAGCATGCTGTGGCTGGATTTCTGCCTACCGTAACGGGAGGCGTACAGGGACAGTATGCCTGGGGACGAAACATCGACCCGGAAACCAATACTTATAATAATGTAACGACATTCAACAACTACTATCAGCTTTATGCCGAACTGAATGTCTTCGATGGTTTCGCCACCATCAACGCCTTGAAGCAGGCTAAGTTGAGTCGGGATTATTCAGCCACGGCGATGCAGAAGATTCAGGACGACCGAGCCATCGACGTGATGCAGAAATATGTGGATGCTGCCTATGCTGAGGCAAGCATTCAGATAGCAAGCGAGAAACTGAACGAAAGCAAGCGGATGCTGGCTAAGATGAAGCGCCTGTATGAACTGGGCGAGAAAGGGCGCCCGGATGTGGTGCAGATGGAATCGCAGGTGGCGGAAGATGAATACAATCTTACACATCAGGAGAATGTGGCAAAACAGAGTCTGCTCGCCTTGAAATCCGCGATGAATTTTCCGGTGGATGAAGAGCTGAAAATTCTGATTAAAGAGGAGCAGAATTTGAAGTTAACGTCTGATAATAAAGAGGTTTCTGAATCTGGAGTAAACTACGAAACCGTTTACCAGGCCTTCCAGCATATTTCTCCCGATTTGAAGTCGGCAGAATACGAAGTAGAGCGGGCACGGTATGATTACAAGATTGCAAAAGGCAGGTTGCTGCCATCACTCTCTCTCGGTGGCGGCATTTCTACTAACTATTATAAGAATCTCTCTCAGAAAGGGCAATACGATGGGTTTGCCTCGCAGTTTCACAACAACCAAGGCGAATACCTCGCGTTGACCCTTTCCATACCTATTTATAATAGCGACCGCTGGCACAGCGTGAAGAAGGCGCGTAACGACTGGCAACTGGCACAGGTGAACCTGGAGGAAACCCGTCGTAAGCTTCACGACCAGATAGCTCAGGCGGTAATGGATGCAGAGGGTTACGCCAAGGAGTTGCATCAGATGCAGAAGAAGGTGGCCTCAGATTCGCTCGCCTATCACATGTCGAGCCGGAAGTTTGAAGAAGGAATGCTTTCCACCTTCGATCTTCATACCGCAGCTCAGACGCTTCTGGAAAGCAGAATCAAGGAACTCCAGATGCAGATGCTGCTCATCATCAAACAGAGGTTAGTAGGTTATTATCAGGGAGAAAATTTAATAAGATAAATTATGGATATAAAGATAGAAAAGAAAAAATATCTCGTGCCTCGCAAGTATTGGGCATGGATTGGCGGAGGAGCGGTTTTGATCACAGTCCTCATTTGGTTGGGATTGAGCAATTTCTCTTCCACCCTGAAGGTGGATAGGAAGGGATTGAGCATCGGAACCGTGGAGAAGGCGCAGTTCAACGATTATGTTTCGGTGGATGGACAGGTGGTTCCTATCTCCGTGGTGCAGATCAGTTCAGAGGAAGGCGGTATTGTTCTGGAGAAAGTGGTGGATGAAGGTGCCCACGTAAACAAGGGCGATGTGATCGTGAAACTGAGCAATTCGAATCTCGACCTGGAGATTCTGAATGCCGAGAGCGAACTTGCCGAAAAGCAGGACATGCTTCGCAACACCCAGATTTCGATGGAGCAGGACCGCCTGAACAATAGCAACGAGGAACTGTCGCTTTCGCAGGATGTTATTACCAAGCGCCGTTCCTATCAGCATCAGGCAGCGTTGCACAAGGAAGAACTCAATTCGCGCGAGGAGTATCTCAAGGCAAAGGAAGATTACGACCTTGCCGTCAAGAAGCATGCGCTCATTAGCAAGCGATTGAAGAAGGATGCACAGCTCCGCCGTTCGCAGATGGATCAGATGGGCGATAATCTGGAAGCCATGCAGAAGAATGTGCAGCTGGTTCGCCAGCGCAAGGAGAAACTGAATATCCGCAGCACCATTTCGGGCGAAATCGGCTTGCTCGATGTGGAACTGGGACAGAGCATTTCTGCCGGACAGAAGATAGGAGTCATCAACGACCTCAGCGATTTCAAGGTGCAGGCGCAGGTGGATGAGCATTACATCGACCGGGTAAAACCGTGGCTCACAGCCACTTTCGACCAGAACGGCAAGCATTATTTCCTGCAGGTTCGCAAGGTTTATCCCGAGGTAAGAGACGGCAGGTTCCGCATCGACTTCGTCTTCAAAGGCGTTCGCCCTGGCAATATCCGAACCGGTCAGACTTATTATGTAGATTTGCAGCTCGGTCAGTCTAAGCAGGCAATAATTATCCCTAAGGGCACGTTTTATAGTGTAACGGGCGGTCAATGGATCTTTGTATTAGACAAGAGTGGCAAGAAGGCTTATCGCCGAAAGATAACCATCGGTCGCCAGAATCCTCAGTATTATGAGGTAATTGAGGGCTTGGAGCCGGGCGAGCAGGTCATCGTTAGTGGCTATGAGGCCTATAAGGATAATGATGTATTAGTTTTTAATTAGTAGTGATTAGTTAGTAATGATTAATTAGTAGTGATTAGTGATAAATTGGGCTAACGCCCTTGAAACAGGATATTTGATATGAATCATATTATTAACGCATTCAAAAATCTGCCTCGAAGAGGCCAGCACAATTTCGTGAAGATCTTGTGTCTGGCGCTCGGATTGGCAATCAGTTCGGTAATTATTGCCGAGATTTATTTCGAGCAGACTTACGATACGTATTTCCCAGGATGGGAAAGGACGTACCAGATTTCAGAAGTGGGCAGTAACCATGGCGAAACCATGGAGTTTACCAATACTTCAGGAGCCACCGCCCAAGGTGTAAAGCAATATGCGCCTATGGTGGAAGTTGCTACCAGTACTCACTATTTTTATGATGATGCCCAATGCAAGATGGAAGATCAGAACATCATTTCTGCCAATATCATGATGGCAGACAGTTGTTTCTTTGATGTCTTTCCACAGAAGATATTGATAGGCAAGGCTAAACAGATTTTATCCCAACCTTTGTCCTGTCTCATCGATTCAGAAACGGCAGCAAAGATTGGTGGTAATGTTGTAGGTAAGCATTTCACGCTTTCTAATTATCCGGGAACCACTTTTACCATCTATGGTGTTTTCGAAACGTTTCCCTGGGGTTCTTCCTTTCATGGTACGCAGATGATTCTGTCGAGGTGTAGTGTGCCATACGTATATTCCTACGATGGCAGAGGCCAATGGGTGGGAAATGATTCCTATAGGTCCTACATCCGGTTGGCAAAGGGGCATGAGGCAAAAGAACTCAAGCCTTACGTGAATAAGATGAGAGAGGATCATTTCCCTTTGAAGGAGATGAAGAATATGGGAATAGAACTGAACTATGATTTCACGGTATTGAGCGATGTTTACACCCAAAATCCTTATATCAAGAAGATGGGATGGATTATGGGAATTATCGCTTTTGTCCTCCTCTTCACTTCTGTGATGAACTATCTGCTTATCATCGTGGGAAATCTCGTGGGTCGTTCTCGCGAAATGGCTGTCCGTAAGTGCTATGGTGCCGAATCGAAGAACATTCATGCCATCATTTTCTCTGAGGCTTTGGTGCATGTGGGGCTGTCGGTTGTTCTTGCTGCAGGTCTTGTATTCCTTTGCAAGGGAACCATCGAAAACTTCCTCTCTGCTCCGGTAAGCACGTTGGTGCTTAATCGTGGCAGTTGGATATTGGTAGCTATCTGTATTCTGGTACTACTGGTTGGCGGCTTGCTGCCAGGTTGGCTTTACAACAGGATTCCTGTAGCCATCGCTTTCCGTGGTTATAATGAGAATCGCAACCAATGGAAACTTGGTTTGCTGGGCATCCAGTTCGTTATCTCTGGTTTGCTGTTCAGTTTGCTTTACATCGTGAATGGTCAATACCAGCTGATGTTGGGACTCAATCCTGGGTATGATTACGATCATGTAGCGATTGTTTCGATAGATGCCAGCAATAGAGACCAGCGCAACCAATGTCTGGCAGAAATCAGACGGATGCCGAATGTCGAGGATTGCAGTTCGACTTTTAATGTTCCGCTCGATGGGTATGATCGTAGTGGAAATATGGTTGGAGTACCTGGCGACGAGAAGAATACCTTTAATATCATGGAGATGTCGGGAGTGGATGACAATTTCTTCAAGATGATGAATATTCCTATCGTTCAGGGTTCTTTCTTTACGGAAAGAAATGACAGTTGCCGACAGGTAATTATTGATGAACGAGGTGCTGAGAAACTCATCAAAACGTGGCATTGGAAGGATGGCGTAGTTGGCAAGCAAATTACCTGTACAGGACATGATGATGGGAAAGGACATAATAGTATCTTTACCATTTGTGGCGTGTGCAGGAATATTCGCTGGGGTGCTGTGGAAACCGGGGGTGATGGAATGAATGAATTTCCTGACTTGTATTTCTATTCAGCCAAGACGGCTTACTACATGTTGGTTAAGTTTAAAGAACTAAGGGATGAATCGTTGTCAGAGTTGCAATCGAAGGTGCAGGCGATGTATCCGAACAATAAGGTCATCGTGAAGAGTTATGTTTCTGAATTGGCTAACCAGTATGCTTCCCAGCTCAATTTCCGCAACGGAATCCTGGTAGCCGGCATCGTAACGATGATTATCGCCCTCTTCGGATTGGTGGGTTATACGAGTGATGAGGTGAACCGCCGCCGCAAGGAGATTGCGATCAGAAAGGTGAACGGGGCGAAGGTGAAGGATATTCTTCGCATCTTCCTGAAGGACATTATGAAGATTGCCTTGCCTTGCATCATCGTGGGCGACTTGGGGGCTTGGCTGATAGCCAGACAATGGCTGATGTCGTTCAGCGAGAAGATTACGATGACGCCTTTGCTGTTTATCGGCGTTACCATCATCTTGCTCGTCATCATTGGGCTTTCCGTCATCATCAACTGCTACAAGGTGGCGAATAGTAATCCTGTGAAGTATCTCAAGGATGAATAAGTCTCCCACAGATTTTCACAGATGACACAGATTTAAGGGCGTATGCCCAAATTAAACATTAAACATTAGAAGAAATGATAAAAGTAGAGAATCTTTGCAAGTCTTTCCGCACAGAAGATGTGGAGACGATTGCTTTAAATAACGTATCTTTCACAGTAGAAGACGGCGAGTTTGTCGCCATTATGGGACCATCAGGTTGTGGCAAATCCACCTTGCTCAATATCCTCGGTTTGCTCGACAACCCAACTTCGGGAAAATATTTCCTGGGTAATCACGAGGTGGCAAACCTGAAGGAAAAGGAGCGCACGGATGTGAGAAAGGGAGAAATCGGTTTTGTGTTCCAGAGCTTCAACCTGATAGATGAATTGAATGTAGAGGAGAACATCGAGCTTCCTCTTACTTACCTCAACATTCCGAAGGCGGAGCGTAAGGCAAAGGTGCAGGCGATTATGAAGCGAATGGCCATCAGTCATCGTGCCAAGCATTTCCCTCACCAACTTTCTGGTGGTCAGCAGCAGCGAGTAGCCATCGCCCGTGCCGTGGTCTTTGGTCCAAAGCTCATCCTAGCCGATGAGCCTACGGGTAACCTCGATTCCAAGAATGGAGCTGAGGTGATGCATCTGCTTACCGAGCTGAACCACGAGGGCACCACCATCGTCATGGTAACGCATAATGAGCACGATGCCAAGATAGCCCATCGCACCATCCGTCTGTTTGATGGACAGATTGTGGAGGCGGAGGGCAATCAGCTTTAGTGCTTCTGTCACTTCTGAGGGGCATCCGATGCTTTGTTAGAAGAGAAAAGTCATAAATCGCTTGGTGTTAGCCTCTTTCTGCTTCAGCTCTTCTTCCATTCTCTGTATTGCCATCTTGAAGAAGAAGCGGATGAGGTGCTCGTCGGTTGCTTCCGTACGAATCATACGGAGGACAGAAATGTATTCCTGTCGGGCTTCGGATGGGATGATGAGGAGAGGATGATTCAATCTTAAGAGAATGTAGTTGCTGATGAGTCGTCCTGTTCTTCCATTCCCATCACGGAACGGATGGAGATATTCGTAGAAGCCATGGAAGCGGGCGGCAAGAATCATGGGATGAACGGCTGCTGAAACGATGGCTTTTTCGGTAGATTCCAACAGTTTGGGAATTCTGGCGATGAGTTCTTCGTGGTCGCCAAATACCGTGTCGCCTGCAGCCATGTCCGTGGTGGTGTATTCGCCCGGAATGGCTTCTGGAGAACGGTAGGAAAGCGTGTGGCTGGTAACTCGTCTGTTGATTTCTTTCAGAAGATTCTCGTCGAGTGGATGTTGCGTGTTTTGCATCATGTACTCAAAGGCTTCGAAGTGGTCAAGCATTTCGAAAGCCTCGAAAAGAGTCTTTCCGGCAGGAATCATCCCTAATCCTTTCTCCTTCAGTTCCCGGGTATCATCTACGGAGAATGAGTTGCCTTCAATGGCGCACGAATGGGTAGAGAAGAGTACTTCATTATATTTGATGTACTCTTCTCTATCCATTTTATTGATGATAAGGGTTTGATATTTGCGTCTCAAATCCTCGTATTCCTTGATTTCCTTTTCGAATGCCATAATCTTCTGTATTTGTGGGGACAAAGATACGATTTTTATGGATAAACACCAAACTTTTCTTTCAAAAAATGTGCTTATGTTATGGGATGATGATGCGGAAGGTGGTGATTCCCTGTGCCTTGTCCTGATGGAGCGAGAGGCTGCCGCCGCTTACTCGCATGATCTGGCGGGAGAGGGAAAGACCGATTCCGCTTCCTTCCGGCTTCGTGGTGAAGAACGGGATGAAAATGTGGGAGGCTACATCTTCGGGGATGAGACCGGCGTTGTTGCTCACGTCGATGATGATGGATTCCTGGACGTTGGCGTAGGCTTGGAGACGGATAAATGCCTTCTTGCTTGCCGCGGATTGCAAATCCGCGGAGCGGCATTCCTGCTTGTCTTCTCTTTCCTTTTCCCTGAAAGCTTCTACGGCATTCTTTAGAAGATTCGTTACTACGTGAGAGAGGAGGCTCTCGTCGGCGTAAACCAGCAAATCCTTGGGAGAAACTTCTATCTCTACTTCGTGGTTGCAGAGCAACGCCATTCTTTCCAGGAATGGTTCCACATAGAAGAGGGCAGGCTGAGGCTGGGGAACATGGGTAAAACGGCGATAGTTGTTGACGAAAGCCAACAGTTCGGTTCCTGTTTTGTGGATGGTTTCCAAGCCTTGCTTCAGGTCTTTATCCTCTGTAACCCGGGTAAGCAGAGTTTCGCTCAACGAAGTAACCGGCGTGATGGTATTCATGATTTCATGGGTCAGCACACGAATCAGCTTGATCCAAGAATCCACCTCCTGATTGCTCAGCTCGTGGCTCACGTCGCTCAGGGCGATGATGCGCACGTGCTTGTCTTTCAGCATGGCTTGCGTCTCATGCTTTGCCAGGTGTTCATCCTTCAGTTTCCCTTTTACCTGGTTCATGTGGGTAAGCACATCCGTATCAAGCAACCGGAGGGCTGCCTGATTATGTTGCAGGATGTTGTCGTGGCCATCCACCACCAGGATGCCCGTATCCACCGCATTCAGAATCTGCTCGTAATATTTCTCCCGATCCATCTGCTCCTCTCTCGTATGTTGCAGGAAAAGCTTGATGCGGTTGAGGGACTGGTGTAGAATTTTATCCTCCTTAAACCTCTTCTCCGTAGGAAAACTGAAGGAGAAATCCCCATTATCTATCGCATCAAAAAGGAAGGTTACCTTCTTGATGTTCCGGCGATAGTGGCGGTAGAGCCAGATGTTGACTGCTACTAAAACTACCAAAATCACCAATAAAACGATGATTGCTAACTGATTATTCATCTGATAACTAAAAATCCGTGTAATCTGTGTAATCCGTGCCTAAATTCATAACCCGTATCGCTTAATCTTATTGTAAAGCGTCTGGCGGGAAATGCCCAGTCTTGCAGCTACTACCGACAGATTTCCTTCACATTCCCTGATGGTTTTCTCTATCATTCGGCTTTCCATCTCGTCGAGCGTCTGAACCTCTTCCAGAGGCTTCTCTTTTCTCTGCTGGTTTCCGCCGTCAATATCTTCGGCAGAAATCATTCCGCCATCAGACAGAATCACGGCTTTCTCGATGGCGTGCTGGAGTTCACGGATGTTTCCGTACCATGGCAAACTGGTAAGTTTTTTCTCAGCTTCTTCCGAAAAACGGAGATTCAACTTATTATATAAATCGCCATATTGATGGAGGAATCTTTCTGCCAGCGGAACGATGTCTGATTTTCTCTGTCTCAGGGCAGGCAATTCCAGATGGATGGTATTGATGCGATAGAGCAGATCCTCTCTGAATTCGCCATCGTTTACCATCTGCTGCAGGTTGCGGTTGGTGGCGCAAACCAGTCGTACGTTGATGGAAATCTGCTTACTTCCGCCCACTCTTACGATGCTTCTGCGTTGCAGGGCGGTAAGGAGTTTTGCCTGAAGACTGTAGGATAAGTTTCCTATCTCATCCAGGAAGATGGTACTGCCGTCGGCAAGCTCAAACTTGCCCGGTTTATCCACCTTGGCATCGGTAAAGGCACCCTTTACATGACCGAAAAGTTCGCTCTCGAAAAGGGTTTCCGTAATGGCTCCCATATCCACAGGCAGCATTTTCTTTCCACATCTTGTGGATAAACGGTGTATCTCGTTGGCTAACACCTCTTTACCCGTTCCGTTTTCGCCCGTAATGAGAATGTTTGCATCGGTTGCAGCAACCTTTTCCACAATACTTCTCAAATTGTTCATAACTTCGCTATCTCCCCAATACATAGCGCTTTGCGCATCTTTTCCACCAGGTTTTCCACCATTCCTGTTAATAACGTTATCCACAGCCCTGTTCTTATCCCTAGCCTCTACCAGCGTACGGATCATCTTCTCGTTTTCAAAAGGCTTCACGATGAAGTCGGCGGCACCTTCCTTGATGCCTGTTACGGCAAGTTGGATGTCGGCGTAGGCGGTAAAGAGTACCACTTCGGTTTTCGGGCTGAGGCTCTTGATTTCCCTGAGCCAGTACAATCCCTCGTTTCCCGAATTGATTCCGCTGGAGAAGTTCATGTCGAGCAGCACCACGTCGGGATGCTCCTCTCTCAGCTTGGCTGGGATGGAGTTAGGGTTGGCGATGGTGATGATGCCATCGAATATGGGTTCCAGCAGCATCCTTACCGTAGTAAGAATGTTGCGGTTGTCATCAACAATCAATATCGTTCCTTGTTTCTTAATCATGGTGCAAAGTTACGAAATATCATAGAAAAGTAGTAATGTTTGTCTAATAATTAGACGAAAAAATGCCGATAATGACGCCAAAAGTTGCTTTTCCGGCAGCTTTTGGCATCTTTATCGGCACTTGTTTATTCAAAATTCTGATTCCTGATGAGGAATTGCTTATCCTAAAAGGGGAGTTACAGCTCTATCGGAACCACTATCTTTATGCTGAAGTTGCGCCCCATATTGTAAACGCCTCTTCTGCCTGTAACCTGGTTTACGTCAAGATACTTCAAACGGCTCAGGTGGTTCTGGTAAGCACGGTTGGTAAGGTTCTCGCCCGAAAGATAGAGCGAGAGAAGGCGCTTGCCATGGAACTTCACGTCGGTACCGGCATACATATTTAATAAGGTGTACGATGGCGTGGCGGTCTCCGTATCGTTGGCTGCGAAATAATGGTTCTGGCGGAGATTGCAATCCATCTGTAGCTTTACGAAGAGATGGTCGAAAGTCTTGCCGTCGCAGACAAACTCATACCTTACATCCGAAACCCAGCGAGGGGCTGGGGTGAATGGCAGATACTTTGATTCGGATGGCTGATGCAACTGAACCGAGTTGACATACGAGAAGGTGTTGCCGATATGCAGATGCTCCACAGGGTGGATGTCGATGCTCGCCTCACCACCCAGAATGCGGGCGTCGCCCGAAGTAAACTGATAGGCTGGCGTGTCGTCGATGAGGACTGGCTGATTGTTCTCATCTGCCAACTTCTCGCTATAGATGTAATGGTTGATGCGATTGGCAAACAGCGAGAGCTCTGCCGAAATGATAGGCGAAGAATAATCCAGACCAAGGTCGAATTGCCAGCTGTTTTCCGGCTTCAGACTGGTATTTCCCAATTCGTATCGCTGGGTTCCCTCGTGCACACCATTCGATGATAATTCGCTGATGTTTGGAGCACGGAATCCTCTTGCCAGGTTCAGCTTCAGATTGAAATCAGGCAGGATTTCATAAGCCAATCCGATGCTTCCGGTTACTCCTTCAAAGCTGCGCTTAAAGGCCTGGAAGCGGAAAGAATCATTCGATTCAGCATCATCCTCTTCTCTCAAAGCCTCGCTGTGCAGGTGGCGATGATCGTATCTGACGCCTCCGCTCAAGTTCAGTTTGTCTATCTCCTTGCTCACCGTGGCAAATACACCATAATCGAAGAGATGATAGGCTGGCACCAGAAATTCAGAACCTTTATTAACCGATTGCTGCCACATGCCGTTGATGCCCGTAGAGAACTTCCAGCCATTCATTTCCGGCGAGAGATAATGCAGGTCGTAATTCATGGTATGGAGCATGAAGTCGAGTCCGCATTCCTTCGGATTCTCTTCCTCCTCAAACTCCTGACGGCGGTTCTGCTGATAACCCAGGAGGAACTTCAGATTGCCGTCGCCCAGGAACCAGGAATTGTCGAGCACCGCCTTGTAATGGTGAATCTGCTGATAAGGCATCGGTTTGCCGTAACTCTTGGCATCGTAGCCATCCGGAATTTCCAGTTCGCCCGTTTTCTCATCTCTTTCTCCCTCTACGATGCCCGGAGTGAGATGATAATAATCGAGTGTGAGATGCGAATGTCCCTGGCGATAATTCCAGCCGAGGAGCTGTGAAAGGGCCTGCTCTTTGAGTGATGAACCGAATACATAACCATCGTATTTATTCTTGTAGGCATGCGCCATCTTTCCGCTGTAGCGGGTGTTCCAGACGAATCCGCCCTGGTTGCCGGCAAAGTTGAGCGAATAATCAAAAAGTCCGTTGTTGGTTTGATAACCCGTTGAGAAATTTGCTCTCATGTCGCCCTTGGCAAGGGTAGGAGCGGAGTGGAAGATGAGGACGCCTGCCATCGCATCCGATCCATACGTGAGACTTGCCGGACCTTTCAGAATCTCTACGGAATGAACCGAAGCGGGGTCGATTTCTATTCCGTGTTCATCGCCCCATTGCTGTCCTTCCTGTCTGATTCCGTCGTTTACCACTACCACGCGGTTATAGCCCAGGCCACGGATCACGGGCTTTGAAATTCCGCTTCCCGTGGTAATCTGCGAAACGCCTGGCTGGTGGGCGATGGCGTCGATGATGTTGGTAGAAGGTTGCATTTCGAGCTGGCGGGCAGAAACGAAGGAGATAGGTGCCGGCGATTGTTTCAACTTCTGGCTGCCCGTCAAGCCTGTTACCACCACTTCGTTCAGTTTCACGCTCGATTCCGTCAGCGGCAGGTGTCTGGTAGAATCGCTTGCTTCCTCTTCATGAATGTTTGCATCCTTCTTATCATAATTTGCTCTGTTTATAGCCATAGCAGGGGCTGTTGCCGATGAGCACAGACTCATCAGCAATATTGATTTCAATATTGTTCTCATTATGTTATTTGTTACCTTATTCTGTTAATATTCAATTATTTATAAAAATAGAGAATAAGGAGGAGCACGGGTAGATTTTACCCCCTTCGCCCTGCACAGGCAAGGAGAGCAGAAGGCACGGCGATGGGAGAGATGGAGCACGATGATGGCAACCCATACCACGAGGGATGGAGCCAGATAAGGAGTGCTTTGCAATTGGCAAAGCACACAGTCGTGCATGGTATTCTGCAGGGCTATCAGATGCCCGTCGTGATGAACATGATGGGCACAATCGGCACAATAGAAATCAGCATGAGTTCCCTGCGCTTCACCATGGTGGTGAAACGTAACGGCCAGCAGCATCGGCAAGTAAACCAATAGCATCAGCCAGGAAATTCTGATTCTCTTATGCGTTATCCTCTGCATTTATCTACAGTATTCTGTTTTTATTTGCAAAATTAATCATTTCTGTCGGGATTATTCTTAGGATTCCGATATTTTAACGAAGATTATTTGTTTTTCAGCAGAAAAGCCATGTAGAGGGGAAGAATGAGTGTTTGTGATCATCACTTTTCCATTCTTTGAGATATTTCTCGATTTTTCGTTTAAACATCTGTTTTCTAATGATTTATGATGTATTGCCCTTTATGCTGTGCACGTTTTCCAAGGGACTTTTCTTGAATTCACGCACGTTTTTCAAGGGACTTTTTGCTCTGTTCTGCCACTTTTCCAAGGGACTTTCGGTTGCAAAGATACAAAATTTCCTTTCTCTCCGATTATTACCCTGATGCAGGGCAAGCCTGCAGGAAATCATCACGGCGCTGAACGAGATGGGGGTGGCAAGAATCAAGATAGAAAAGCTCTAGTTGTCTTGCAGTAGCCATTTCCAGATAGGTACTACCTCTATCGTATAACCATCTGCCTTTATTGGGGTCTGGTAATCACGGGTGATGATGTAGCCGTGATAGCCTGGAAAGGCTTTCAGAAATTTAGATGCCTACGAGAATATAATTCGACTTGTCGCCGAAAAGGAAATCTCGGTGAACCAGTTTGTAGTTCGGGATGGCTATTTGCTTCTCGATGATGATATTTTTGATAATTTGCTTGTCCATACAGAAATATTTTAAAGTATACTTTTCAAAAATACGAAAAGATTTCTAACTATACTTTGAAATAATCCAGGAAAGCGGCTTGTTTAAGGAAAATTAATGTTTTTCCTATGATTTTCTGTTCCTAAGGTGAAAAGCAAATGGATTGGGCTTGCCTTCTAGAGAAAAGGGGATTTTCCTGGGGCTGCGTTCCAATTAGCTTGCTCCGGTTGGCTGCGTTCCAATTGTTCCAGTTGTTCCAATTAATTTAGAGTGGGTTTATATCTTTCGATTGTCCTTTCTCTTTACTTCTTTATATTATATAATATATTGATTATTAATTAATTATATATATAATATATAAATATATATATAAAAATAAGGGTAGGAGGGATATGTTGAAAAAATAATTGGAACAACTGGAACGGGAACGCTTCCTCTTTCTCTAGAAGGCTTATTATCAGATAGTTAATGCATGGAAATGGCGTTCCAGTTAGCTCGTTCCAATCTTCCAAAATCAGAAAAAAGAAAATATTTCTTCCAAAAAAGGGGCGTTTTTCGGGATTTTATTCGTATTTTTGCCCTGTCGTTTGATACGATTTCAACAACAAACAATTCAAAACCTAAAAAAATAGTTGGATTATGAACATATTTAAAAAGCTATTTGGTGGCCAAAAGACTACTGAGGAAGTGAAACAGGAGAAGGAAAAGGGCTTCGACAAGGTGAAATATGAGGGTGTTCGTGCTCTCCGCATGCATCAATTTGACCTTGCAGCCAAGTCTTTGGAACACGCTCTGCAGTTGAATGCCGAAGATTTGGAATGCCGTGACTATCTCTCGCAGGCTTACATCTCTATGGGTGATCTGCAGAAAGCCTATGAGCAGTTGCAGATTCTCTCGGAAGCCCAGACCGACAACGTGGCGGTGTTGCTGCGTATGGCGGATGTGGCGTATATGATGGAGAACTATACTGCCATGTCGGAGGTATGCGATAAGGCTCTTCACCTGGACACATCGAATCTGCAGACCTATCTCTATTATGCCAAGGCTTGCCGGGGATTGGGCGAACCCATCCGTGCCGTGTCGATGCTGACTGAGGCGATAGGCAAGCGTGAGGATTTCTATGCCGCCCGATTGCTTCGTGGTAGCATCCTGTTGGATCAGGATCTGCTTTCCGAGGCAGAACTCGATGCAACTTTCCTCTATGAGCATATTCCGGGCAACGAGGATGTGCTGTTACTGAAGGCTCGTGTAGAGAAGGCGCAGGGAAAGATGGAGGAGGCTGAACAGACCTACGGTAAGGTGATGGAGGTAAATCCTTTCTCTATTGATGCGTATCGCGAGCGCAGCGAGGTTCGCAGAAGTCTGGGTGATAGTGCCGGTGCTGCCGAGGATGAGGCTGCTGCCAAGGAAATGGGTGCCGAAATTCCGGAACCATCAGAGGGAATAGAGCAGAAAATCAAGGAAAAAATGCAGCAGATGGACCCCTATAAGGTTTTCCATAACGAATACTGAATAATAGAATTTCATCTTTCTAACTGGAAAAAAATATTTTCCCAGTTAGAAAGATTATTTTTTATAACTACAAGTCGTCGTTTTCATCGTCTATAAACGATAAAAAGTTGTTGTTTTTGTCGTCTATAAACGATAAAATGTGTATTTGGATTACTGATGACATGCAAAAAGGCTGAACTTTGGGTTAGGAAGTCCAGCCTTTTGCTTATTTGTGATTTCGGGAAAAGCGAAGACGGCTTTTACTTGAATGCGCCTGCATCTGAATCATAGTTGTTGATGTTCTTCCGGATGTTCTTCTTCTTTCCGGAGAAGAAGTTGTAGCTGACACCCAGCGTCAGCATGCGGCGATTATCCTTGATGATGTGCTGTTCCGTCTGGTTCATAATCGGATTGTCGAACGTCTGGCTCTCGTACTTGGCTGGTGCAAACATCCACAAGCCATAGAACGAGAAACGCCAGGCTCCCTTCTGGTAAAAAGCAGAGAATTCACTCTTGGACTCATCTGCCTTGCGATAGTCCAGGACTGCCATCTTCGAAGGAATATTTCCCTGGTAAGAAGCTCCCCAGTTTCCCTTCCGGAAATAGATGCCATATTTGAAAGGACTCCACCAGTAGCAATGGCGACCATAGGAATTGCTGATTACCTCCCGTTCAAAACCTCCACCCACCATCAGTTTCAAAACCTCGTTCTTGAACGGCTTGAACTGAAGATAATAGCCTGTGCCATAACGCCAATAGAAACTGCCGTTTTCATAGGTAGAAACTATGCTGCGCCTGTCGTTCACCGTGGTCCAATAATAATAAGGTGTAATTACCTTGTCATTATAGATTCCATAAAGTGCTACTTGCAGGTAGAGCATCGCATCATTATAGGTGTATCTGAATATCGGTCCCCATTCCATCGTAGCCTTTACATTCGGGTTGCCCTGCTTCATCAGTCCGGGGATGACAATCGTCATGTTCTCGCTCAATGTTGAGATGGCGGGGTAATTGGTGCCGCTGGACGATAGCAGCTGCAACGAACCGTTCTTCAGCTTATAAGATAAATACAGCAACGGAAGAATATAGTTGTTGTTATAGGTGAGATCCTGATAGCTCTGGGTTCTCCACGTGCTCTTTACGCCTATACGATAGGTAAACTTGCCGATATGGTTCTGGTATTGGGCATAAACCGTATTGATCTTGATGCATGAAGAATACTTTGAAGGCTCATAGCCGGAAAGGATATTGCGCACATTATAGTCGCTCCACTTGTTCCAGGTGTACACTCCTGCCGACAGCTCTCCCTGCTCCCATTCTTTGGTATAATCAGCTTCTCCTATCAGGGAGTAGATGTGGCTCCTGGAGTGCATGTTGTCATCGGTCAAGATGCTATCCTTGTCGGAAGTCCATTGCCGGTTGAGCATCTGCTGCCTGGTGTTGAAGTAAGAGCCGAGCAAGTCCACATCGAGTGTCTGCTTATGGGCAAACTGCTTGCTGAGATAGAGATCTACTGCTGGTTTCACGTAATCTACAATATCCTTCGTGTTTCCGAAACCATCCTTCCAAGCCTCGTTTCCTTGCGTTGCAACCTCGCTATTTCCCCGGTTGAACTTATGTGACAATTCTGGTGAAAAGGTGACCTGGAAGGTTACGTCATCTGGCTTGCTGTAAGCATACTTCAGGTTGAACTTGTTGTCGGTATAGCCAAAACGTTTGTGCAGATGGTAATCATAGACAGCCTGTTGGTCGTCAAGCGTAAAGGAATACTGGTTGTCTTCTATCCAGTCACGATAGTTTCTCACGTTGATGCTGTAATCGAAGGAAAACTGATGATTGCCCTTGTTGTACTTGAAATACACATTGTCATTGCTAAACCCTGTAGTCAAGGCACTAGACACGTCAAAACCGGTAGTATAACCCGTATCAAGCGGCTTGGTAATGATGTTCATCAAGATGCCCACATCGCCGTATCTGATAGGAGGATCTTCGTAGTATTCCACCTTCTTTATTTTGTTGGCGGCAATAGCTTTCAGGTCGTTCTCACTCGTCATCGGCACGTTGTTGATGAGAATCTTGATGGATTTGCCGGTTATACTGGATGTCTTGCCGGTCATCGGATCGGTATAGATTCCCGGGAGTGTTCCCAGAAGATCCTGTGAATGGCGTGAGTTCCTGATCTGTTCGTCAGAGAATGTATAAGAGGCATGGTCGCCGTGGTCGATACGCAGCTTGCCCTTTACTTCCACCTTGCCCAGTTGATAGGCATTCGCCTGCATCTTCACATTTCCGATGTGGGCGTACCAGCTTGCAAATCGTCTTGTAGCCCACGAAAGAAACCTTCATGAGGGCCTGCTTCTGCTGGCAGGGGATAACGAAATCGCCATTGGCGTTGCTCACGCCTCCACAGAGAAAGGAGGAATCCTTCGGGTTGAGCAGTTGAATATTGGCGAATTCTACAGGAAGATTGTGATTGTCTATCAGTCTGCCTATCAGCTTGCGCTCGCTCTTGCGTATGCATTCTACCGTGATGAGGCTGTCGCCCACGGTCATCTGCATCGGATAGAAACCGATTATCTTGCGGATAGCATCGGGAATATTGGCTGTCTTCACGTTCTGGGTAACTGTGAAATCCTCCAGTTCGTTGTAGATGAAACTGATTTTATAGCGCTTGGAAGCCTTGTCGAGGTCGATGAGGACGTCCGACATGCTGCGGTTGTGATAGTTGCGCTGGATGTGCTGTGCGCTTATCGCCAGGGCGAACGTGCATAGCAGGAATATGATGGCTGAAAATCTTCTCATAATGATACTTTTTAACTTTGAACTTTGAGCTTTATGATTACTTTGAGAGTCGATAATATTATGCTTACTTTTGATAAGCTTGTTATTTTACAATCAGCTCGTTTTGTTGCAATTCGATGTTTACATTCTCGAATTGGTTCAGTTCTTTTACGATGTTCTCGATGCTCGAATGACTGTTCCATTCGTAATAGAGGCGGAGGGTCTTGTCCTCGTTATTCTCAAACTTCACTTGTAAATCATAATAAGAAGCAATCTCTGAAATCATCTGCTCGAAAGCCACATTCTCGAAAGTCTTGTGAATGGCTGGCTTTTCTGGTTTCGGATGAGTCAGGGAATCCTTTGCTGCTACCTGCTTTGCGGAATCTGAATTTATGACTTCCGGATGAGTATCTGCGGTTACCTGGGTTGGTTCCTGGCTGCGCTTGATGTAAGTATGGATTGCGGCAAAGGCAATACCCGAAATCAAGACAAAGCCGGCGATGGATGCTGCCAGTTTGCGCCAGGAAGTAATAGGATGGGATGCTGCTTCCTGAGCAGCATTCTGGGTTGCTTCTTCCTGAAGTTGATGCTCCTGGCTGAATTTCTCCCATTCCTCATCTACATTAATAATAGGAGAGGGGTTTTCAAGTGCAGAATCCACTTCCATCATCGTCTGATAGAGTTTTCGGCATTCTTCATCCTGCAATATTTCACGAATCTCCTCATCAGAATACTTCTCCTGATGGTCGATGATATCCAGTATTTTTTCAAACTTGTCCATAATAAATCTGCTAAGGGTTAAACTTTTGCTTTAATTTTCTGATGCCTTGCGCCAGATGCTTATAAACTGCCACTTCGCTGATGCCCAATTCCGTAGCAATCTCCCGATATTTCAGTTTCTGCCGAAAACGGAGATCGAGTACCTTGCGGGTTTGTGGCGTGAGCTCAGCATTCATATAAGCCAGAATTGCTTCGTATTTGTCGGTTTCCCTGTCTATTTCGGCAATCATCGATTCCTGGGGAACTATCGAAGGCGAAGTATCGGCTTTCAGGAGATGATGAACACGGTCTTTCATCTTCTTTCGGCTCAACAGGTTGAGGCATTTATGGCGCACACACACCAGAAGATAGCTCCCGGCGTTGGCGGAAGGCAGGGGCGAATTGCTGGCTATTGTCTCGTTATCAAGACCCAGTTGGGTCTTTCCGTCGAGCACATCGGCAAAGACTTCGCTCACCACATCCTTGCTGGCTGCATCATCCTTCAGAAGTACCCTGGCCAATTGGTACATCCTCAGATAATGCTGCCGGAAGAGCTGTTCTATCGTTTCTTTGTTTATTTGCATTACTTTATTTCTTTTCTTTTGCCTATATTACAATCGAATTTTCATTTTCCTAACCCTTAGCAGAATTTTTTTAATGCAAATTTTTAAAATGTCAAAATTACCCTATCGGACTTGCTCCTTCTTCAGATGCTTGTAAAGCCAAAGGAAGGCGGGAATGAGGAAGAAATCTGCCATGACCCACGCTACAGGGTCGCCGAAGCAGACACCCGTCCACGCCAGGACTGGTACCAGCCAGAGACTCACACCGCATCTCGCAATCATTTCCATTACGCCACTCAGCATCGAAATTTGAACTTTGAGTTTTGACCATTGAACTTTATGATTAGTTTTTGTTATCCTAAAAATATAAAAAGGTGGATGCACTCTTTATTTGAGCGCATCTCCAATCTTCTGTTTGATTTGTGCCATTTTATTGCGGCGCTCAATGGAAAACGTATCTCCGTGGGCTTCCACATAATCGAAGAGCATGAACGCCTTGTTCAGGAGTTCATCTCTTGCGGGCTGTCCCACGGTATCCGCCTCGTGATAGTAGAGTTCGGCAAGCATATCCATCTTGGAGAGTCGCTTCTCCTCGTCGTCGATTCCTGCCATCGCCTTCATCACGTCCTCGATGGTGGCGATGCTGTAGAAGGCGTAAGGGCCTACGTATTGATTGTAGAGCTCCTTAATCTTCTCACGTCTCACCTCCACCTCTTTCTTTTCGAGCATTCTTTCGAGTGCCGCCATAAACTCGCGAATCAACCGCTGTATGTAGTCTCGTTGTAGCATAAAATAGTCTTTATTTTATTCGTTGTTGTTGATAGCTTCCACATACTCCCACAGTTTCTTGTAGAAAGGATGTTTCGTCATCGTGTCCTTGTTGCCCAGGATGATGAGCTTCATTCGGGCTCTCGTCATCGCCACGTTCATGCGGCGGAGGTCTTTCAGGAATCCTATCTGACCTTCATCGTTGGAACGCACCAGGGAGATGAGAATTACGTCTCTTTCCTGTCCCTGGAAACCATCTACCGTATTCACGCTTATCAGGCGGCGGTAAGGCTTGAAGAACTCATACTTCTTGATGAGCTTCTTGAGATATTGTACCTGGGCACGGTAAGGCGAAATGATGCCTACATCGATTCTTTCCTCCAAAACGCGCTGCTTGCCTATCTTGGTGAAGTATTCCGCCAGAGTGAGCAGGGTAAGTTCGGCTTCTGCCTTGTTGATGCGCCCGAAACTCTCGCCCACAAACTGCTCCTTGAAGTTCAAATCAGAATTCTGATTGGCTGCAGATACAGAAGATGCTGTGGAAGCAGAATCCTCAGGAGCATCTTCTCCTTCTATCGTTATCTGATTCTCCTCGTTCGAAGTGTCAATCCACGTTATCGGATGGTCATAATCCAATACGCTGCGGTATTTGATCTGAGGCGCACTCTCCACCTTGCCCCCGTAGAACCAGTCGCTGGAGAATCGCATGATTTCGTCGTTCATGCGGTATTGGATTTTCAGCAGGGTTACCACCTCAGGCTTGTTTTCGGCGATGCGCTCCATCAGGGTCTTGCCCAGTCCGGCTCTTAATGCCGCAATACTCTTTACGGTAGGCGGCAGCTGACAATGGTCGCCTGCCAGAATCACCCGGCTGGCTCTCTTCATCGGAATCCAGCAGGCAGCTTCCAAAGCCTGGGCAGCCTCGTCGATAAAGAGGGTACCGAACTTCATGCCTTCCAGCAGATGATGGGCTGAGCCTACGAGGGTACAGGCGATGACACGCGCCTCGCCAAAGAGTTCTGCGTTGATGCGGAGTTCTATCTCGGCAGCACGGCTCTTCAGCCTATCCATCTTCTGATGATAGTTTTCGCTACCCTTCTTTCTGTTCTTTCTTAATTCCCTGATTGCCTTGCGGATTGCCCAAAGCTGAGGGTAATCAGGATGGCTCTCAAAGCGACGCTCGTAGGTGAAGCCCAGCATCTTGTCGTTCACGCGGGTCGGGTTTCCGATACGGAGCACGTTGATGCCTCTATCCACCAGTTTTTCTGATATCCAGTCTACCGCCATGTTGCTCTGTGCACACACCAGAACCTGGCTCTCACGCATCAGGGTTTCGTTGATGGCTTCCACCAGGGTTGTAGTCTTTCCGGTTCCCGGAGGTCCGTGAACGATGGCCACATCCTTCGCCCAAAGCACCTCGTTCACAGCCCTTTCCTGGGTAGGATTGAGCCAAGGGAACTTCATCGGTTCGAAGGAGAATCTTCCTGCCTTCTGATGGGAATAGAATAAATCGCGGAGATAAGCCAGACGGTTGTTCTTCGCCTTCATCACGCGGTCCAAGGCCTCGAACATCAGTTTGTAGCTGGTTTCGTCAAAGGATAGCTGTACGCCGATAGGATCGGTTGACTGCTGAAGTTCGAGCAGAGGGGCAGAATCGGGTACGGTAACCACCATTCTGTCGCCATCTACATAACTCACGGTTCCGGTAAAGGAGAAATATTTAAGTTCTTCACTTCCTTCACTTCTAAAGAACATGACGGGGCGACCGAACTCAAAATTGTGCTCGATATCCTGGTCAGAGGTTCGGAAAACCTCTATGGCTGTCTGGTTCAGCGAATTATAAAAGCTCTTTCCCACCTGTAGCGGGAACCAGGCATCACCTCGTTTCACCTTCCGCTGCATGCCCATCTGTTCGGTAAGCTTGCGGAAGGCTTCTTTCTCGGTATAATACTCCAGCTGGAGCAGGGTGCGTTGCTGCAATAATGCCTGAATTGGTGAAATCTGTTCCATATAGGGTGCAAAAGTAGCGTATTTCTGCCGAATATGGAAAGAAAAAGAGATAAATATGTTTAAAGTTCCTGCTTTATTTATCCCAAAGCTGATAGTCGATTACCTTATTGTCGTTGGGCTGAATGCTGTCGCTTGCCGAAGATGCAGGTTCTTGGGCACTCTTCTCCAGATGATAATAGCTCCCAGCCAGGGCTGCCAGTAGGGCGATGATGAGGGCACAGAGCAGGAGCAAGGCGTGGCGGTAACGGGGCGTACAGGACAGGCGTTGGCGCAGTTGGGCGATGTTTTGCGGACGGCTTTGCGGGTCGCGGCAACTACAGATTTCTGCCATCTTGCTGAGCGCCTTATCGCCCGTAGCCTTGGCCATGTCGCCCAGAACCATGCCCAGAGAATAAATATCGGCACGCGGTTCAGCCTTGGCAGCTGGTAGCATCTGTTCGGGAGCAATATAGCCCGAAGTTCCGGCTGGCGATTTCAATACGCAGAAAGAATCGCTATCCGAGAGACCGAAATCTATGAGTTTCACGTTCTGCCCGTTATGTGTAATCATGATGTTGGAAGGCTTCAGATCGCGATGAATCATCTGTTTGTTGTGCATGTATTCCAGCGCATCCATCAGCTGTCCTGCTATCTTGCGGGCGAGTTCTGCCGAGAGGGCATTCTTCTTGATGAGCTGCTCCAGATTATCGCCGTCAATATATTCCATCACCACTACCGTGCCCAGGTTGTCAACCTTTTCCAGGTCGATGGTACGGCAGATATTGGGATGTTCCAGCTGCTGGCCTATTTCAAACTCCTTGGCGAGTGCCTGGCGGTAAATAGGGGTGTAGAGAAAATCGTTCTTGAGACATTTCAACATGAAACGCTTGCCGTATTTGGTGGCTGTAAAGATGCGTGTATGGCCCGAAATAGACACGTAGCATTGGTGGAGATTGCTGAATGCATCCTCCACAGGCAAGGGGTTTGAATTGCTCATCTCCTTGCTGATATCCTCGGTAAATCCCGATGTCGTTTTCTTCTTCTTTTCTTCAGTTTCTTCCATGCTCACGGATTCCTCTTTTTCTTGATTACTGTTATTTTATTTCTCGTTGATGCTGATGACGGTAAGTCCACCGTTTCTGCCGGCTACGAACGAGGCTGTACGCTCGCCGTCACGCTCGATGTAGGGCAGGAAGAGGGGCTGTTCCTTGATGAAACAGCCTGTTACGAAGCGGTCGCCAGGCTGCAGCTTGCTGTTCTCTGATTTCTCTATTTCATAGGTACTGTCGCCCAGATAGCGGAGCTGCAGCAGACGGTTGGGACTCCAACCGATAGAAACAAGAGAACCTTCTTGCAAATCGCTACTAACCAGCTGGTTTGCCTTGAAGAAGGAACTGTTGTACTTGGTGCTTGTCTTGAGCCAATGGGTAAATTCCATGTAGTTCCGATGACCGATATATTGGGAAAGCACATCGAGGGTTACCATGCGTGGCTTGTGATTGTCGCTCACATAACCATAGAGTCGTTTGAGGGTTGATGGCGAAATAGTTCCACTTGCTTTCTTCTCCAGATAGAGTGAAAACTCTTCGAAGTCGGTTGTCGTGGCAAGAATCTTGCCGTATTTCTGTTCTACGAGTGATTTGAGCTCTTCTATTTCGGGTGTTGTCATAATTTATCTTTTAATTATATGATTATTCAACATTTTTATTCTTCTACTATATGGGTGAATTTACCCCATATTTTATGGTTCTGATAGCTCTTTTTCATGCCTGCAGGCACGTGGAGCACGCAGGTGGCGAAGAAGTCTTCTACCTTGTTGGCGAAGGCGTTTTCTTCGCAGTAAGGAATCATGGAAGCTGAAACATAAAGGTCGGTAAGCGGACTTCCGTCGAAGGCGTAGTTGCTGATTTGTTCTGTGTTGGCTCCCAGATACACTTTCGTGAGTTTCCGGCAGCCTTGGAAAACGCCTGTAGGAATCAGCTTGATGCCTGCCCCAAGATGTATTTCCTTTATCTGACTGTCCATGAAGGCGCCTTGTCCTAATGTTTCAACGTTGTCTGACAGATAAAACGCCTCGATGCTGCATTCCTTGAAGGCGTAGGCGCCAATGGAGGTAAAGGCGGAAGGAAGGGTGTATTTGCCCTTCTTGCCCATCGGAAACCAGATGATTCTGTTGCCTTCTGCATTCAGCAAGACGCCGTCCTGACTCTTGTAGTTAGCGTTGGCAGGCGAAACCGTAAGGGCTTCGAGCGCCGTGCATCCGCTGGAAGGGAGAATGCTGCCTGCTGAGGCAGGAATTTCTATCTTGCGGAGCGAAGTACAATCGGCAAATGCATCTTTCTCTATGGTGGTTGCATCGGCTGGGAGAACTACGTGGGTGAGTTTTTCGCAACCGGCAAATGTGCCTTGCACAATCTGGTTTTCTGCAGCTTCGTGATGATAAGGACCTACCATTCCGCCTGCTGCGAGGTGAACGTCGGTAAGGTCTATATCCGATAGCTTGCCGGGGGTGACTGCGTTATCGTTGTCGCGCCCCATCATCATTCTCATACAGCTGAGGTCTTCGCCGTTCAGGGTTCCGGCTATGGTCAACTGGGTATATTCGTAAAGATGATTGCCCATCAGCTGGATCAGTTCACCTGTTTCGTTTAGCGTAATGGCGTCGCTCGTATCATATTTGATGGCGGTTCCTATGGTTTCTCCTACCCTATTCCGAGCGAAAGGCTGGAATTCATAGTGGGCATTCCGCTCCAGATTTCCGATGCGCAACTTGATTTTTCCCTTCTTTCCGTCAAAGTTTTCTACGATGCATTTCTGCTTGTTCTCCGGCTTGCCGGTCAGATAAACGTAGCATCCGGTTTCGGTCATCGGCTCGCCACCATCATCGGTTATTTCGTAGCTTACGAATGCGCTCATCGGTCCGTGACTCAAGAGCGTAGCCGACGATAGTTTCGGACTTATATTGGGCTGGGTGGTGAAACTCATCATGTTGCTGGTTGTGGTTGTTCGCCCGTTGTTGCCCTGCAGCATATAATAATAGGTAGTGCCCGCTTTGAGCCCCGTCAGAACCAGCGAGACGTCAGCTCCCTGGGCATGAACCTCGCTGGTATTGAGGTTCATGCTCTCCGAAGTGCCGTATCTGAACAGGAGTTTCGGCATTTCTGTTTCTCCCTCTATGGTGGCTGATCCGTTGAGGGTAGCCTCTGTTCGGGTGATGTGGGTCGCCTCTGTGGTTATCAGGTGCGGTTCCAGATAGGCAGGCTTATCGCTATTGCTGCAACCTGCCATCATCATGTTTCCTATCAGGAGGGCAAGAAATCTGATGCTGCGTAATATGCTTTTTATGTTCATTTCTTACTTCTTTTGTTTTCCGATTTTAATACCTATGCCGATGCTGCCCTGCCATTGTTTCCCGGCGATGGTGATGGCTGAGGCTGCGATGCTCACTCTGTTGAACGAGGCGAGCACACCTAGCTGGGCTGCGAAGCCTTTGTGGGTAAGGTCTTCGTTGAGCAGGTATCCGCCTCCGCTGCTCTCGGTCTGCTGCCAGGCTGTAGCGGCTTTGCCGTAGCCTACGCCTTCGAAGAGACAGAAGCCATGCGTGATGTGGTGGATGGCTCCAGCGGTAAAGGTGTAGTTCTGGTGGCGTGTATTGCCTGTATAATAAGGTTTGATGCTGCTGCCCGGCGTGAAACCTTCTTTGTTGCAGGTTCCCTCTGTGCTGCCTATGCTCTTGAGGTTGCTGCTGGCATGGATGAAGAAGCCGTGGCGGCGCATCAGGGCGAAGAAGAGACCATAGGACGGTCCGTCTTCATGAAGGGATAGCGTGGCGAGCGTGTAGAGGGCGAGTGGCATCTTCTTACGTACTTGTGGAATGGCAATCGTATCTATTACCGTCTTTACCTCTACGATGGTGTCGTGCTTCTCCTGGATGATAGGAGTAGGCTTGGGCAGTTTCAGTTTCAGCTCGTAGGTCATTCTGCTTTCCAGCGGTTTGCTGAACCGGTAATCGCGGAGCACGCCCCATTCCGGATGCTTGATGGTGAGCAGTTTGGAGCCTTTAGGAAGATAGAGCCAGATTTCGCCCACTTTATCTTTTCGCGATACGATTCCTAGCGGGGTGGAGAAGGCAAAGTCGGAGGGTGCTTCTACCTTCACCAGGGCGCAAGGTTCATCGTTGAGGTCGCGCACGGGGGTGATAAAGGCACTCACGTCGTTGGGCAACAGGCGAAAACCTGCTACCGAAAACTCTTGTGCCTGAACGGATGCTGACCACAGGCTTAATATGAATAAGAGTATCATCATATTATTCTAAATTAAAGTCTTGTATACTGATTACATCGTCTCTGCTATGTACGGTTCCTGCCGGTTGCCAGGTGCGCACGTGGATGAGTGGCATGGACGGGTTGCGGAAATCCCAGAGCAGAAAGAGATAGCCGTCGTCTGCGTAGCGGTCGCTCTTGTATTGCTGCCGGAGGGTGACGCCATAAATGCCGTCCATCGTAGGATGGCGCATGATGCGGAATCCCGAGAATTTCAAGTCTATCTTCTGGTTGGCTGTAAATACCTTCGCCAGTCTTGAAATATAGTCTTTCTTCGAGTGAATGGCGTAGGTTACCTTTGCTTCAGCCTGACACTTGTTGTCGTTGGCTACTGGTTTTATCACGTTTCCTACGATGATGAGTGCCTTGTCGCTAAATACCTGTTTCAGGAAATCTAGATCCTTGGTGGTATAGGCTCTGCGGAAATGTTCGCAGTAGTTGAGGATGGTATGGCGGCGTCTGGCATCGGTCTCTGTGAGTTTGCCCTGCATGATTTTCGAGGCTTCCTTGTAGAAAGGATTCGACTGTGCCATCGTCTTGAGATTTACCTGCGAAAGATGGCTGGTCTTTCCTGCTTTTGGTGCATTCGCTTGCCTGCTTGCCTGTTCTTCCGGTTGGTAATCAGCCGCACTCTTCGTGCCTTCTTCCGTCTCTCCGTTCATCAGCATCTGCGCCTGCTGCCTGTTGGCTTCCGGAACCGCATTTTTATTGTCTTCTGTGAATACTACCATACCCTGGCGGTCGATAAATCCCTCTCTCTTAGAGTTTTGCTCGCGGAACCGGAGCTGCCCGTTGCGGAAACGGGTGTCTAGCAGACAGCCACGCAAAGGGATGGTAAACAGCTCGTTTCCGTCTGCATCTTCTACCACGTATCGCTTGCCTTTCGCGCCGTTGTCCTGTTCTACAAGTTCCAGTCCTTCGTTCACTCCGTATCGGATTTCCTGACAGTCGCCTTTATAAACGGCAGAGGGCAGCAGCCACAAGGCTGCCACCCATCCTCCGAGAAGGAATGCTAGAAGGGATAATATCAATACCGTTTTCTTCATTTATAATTCTCTGTATTCTTATCATTCATAGCCCTTCGGGAGAAAGGCTTTCTTATTTATTTCCCCCAGTTCTGAATCTCACCGCCTATCTCTATCTTCACCTGGTCTGGGTTGTCAGAAATGATGAAGTTGACAAGATGTTCGGTTCCGGGTTTAAACTGGAATCTGCTCTCGTAGAGATAACTTACACCTTTCATTACCACCTCGATGAGTGGTCTTCGGTTTTCGATGCGTTGAGGCACGATGATGGCCGAGTAGATGTAGTCGCTCTCCTGATGGGCGATGATGCTCTGCTGGGTTCCTTTCACATAACGGGTTGCCACGCCTGCCTGAAGGTCGATGGTGGCTGTAGGTACCGTACTGTGGATGGTTACCTGAGCATGGGTAGGCATGTCTCCCTCAAAGTCTTCGCCCTTGATCAGGCGTATCTTGAGCTTGCTCATGATGTGCTTGAAGTTGAGGCTGATAGGGGAGTTGGATGCCTGGATGTCCTTGCTGGTGGCAAAGAGCAGGTCGCTTGCCTCGTAACCGCCGGGTGCAGTTGCCGTCTTCGGGGTACTCTGGTCGAGAGCTACGCTGAAAGGCTGGTCTGTCGTGCTGCTTATGCCCTGGATGTATGGGTAGTAAGCGTAGGCGTTGTAGGTGCCTTCGTCCCAATAGAGGGTGCGGGCGGCTTCCCATTTGCTGCCATCGTAGGTGAGCGCTTCGTTGTTCACGAGATTGCCGCCTATTTCGAGTGGAGCCTTGCTTTCTGCCACGTAGAGACCTATCTTGTCGTTTGACTCGAAACTGGTTGCCGTGGCACGGCTCTGGCCGGGATAGTTTACGGCAAAAGTCATCGGCGTAGATTGGGCATCCTTGAAGCGGGAGGTTGTTTCCACCTCCTCGCTACATGAAACCATTCCTAATATAGCCAACGCAAAACTGGTGTATCTTATTATATGTTTCTTCATTTTTTTCTTGTTTTAATGGTCCATATTCTGATTTACCTTGCCTTCGCTCTTAGCGATGCTTTCTAACCTTTGCCATTTTCAGCGGACTGCCTTTATGGAAGACTGGAGCATGCTGGTAGGTTCCGGATGTGCGTTGGTCGCCATTGCCGCCGAAAGCACGGCTCTCTACGATTCCCGCATCCCGCTTGTCGTTCTTAACGAAGTCTTCGAAACTGTAGGTTTCTCCGGCATAAGCCTTGATGCGCTTCACGATACTCTCACGGCTGATGGTGCTGTAGTAAGGAATATCGTTGTTCATGCAGGAGTTCGGCTCCGAACGGAATACGCCTCGGTTGTGCATGTAGCCTCCCTCGTAGATATCTACGATGTCGCTATATCGGTCGTCGAAAATCAGATGACTCCAGCCTACGCTATGCATCTTGCCGGTAAGTTCCAGGTTATCAAACCAACCAAGCGATTTGGCTGCGTTGAATTCAAGAACGTGTCCGCAGCAAGAACATCCACAGAAATCGATGAAGGCGTTGTGATAAATGTACTCATCGCCCAACTTTCCGAATCCGTGTCCGCCTGCCTCATGCTGGATGACGCCGCGGGTATCGAGCGGATAACCGTAGGTACTCTGCGGACAGAAAGCAATAGCCGAACCATCTTCCCACATCTGGCAGATGCCGCCGTAATCGGTAGAATTAGGAACCATGATGATCAGGGTTTGATTCAGATTGCCCTTGTTGACGGTTGGAGCGCCCAGAGCATAATCGAATACTTCATCATAATCTGCTTTCAATCCTACGCCACCGGTAAAGGTGGTACTGAATCGGTTGTAGCGGATGGTGTTCACGGTTCCTACGCCCGATTCCGTAGAAAGCGGAATGGCGGTATAAACGTTGAAGTAATCACGGTAAGTCTTGTAAGGCTCGATACCGAAGAAATACTCCACTTCCTGCTTGATATCCTTCAGATATTTGCCGCTGGCAATATCCTTTGCGTTAAAGCCGTCGCCGAGCAGAACGATGTTGATTCCACCATTATTGCCCTTGGTAGCCTTCTGCAGGGTAATCCATTCGTCCTCGCCATATTCATAACCATACTGCGAAACGCTACATTCGTGGGTGTAGTCTTTGTCCTTCAGTCGGAACACCACCTTTCCATCACGGCTAGCAGCATTCTTAGCCATTCCCTTGATGGTCAAAGTAACTTCTGTCTTCTTGTTGCCGCTGGCAGGAGAAACTTCACACCAGTCTGGCTTGCTGGCTACTTCCCATTCGCCCTCGGCGTTAATTACCAGTTTCTGCTTATGCTCCGTGCTCAAGGCGCAGGCTACAGATGGACGGCAAACGAGCTCGTGGTGAGCTGCGATTCGCTTGAAGTCGCACCAGCCTGGTGCTGCCTGATACTGGGAAATGGCAGATTCAGGAACTTCGAGAGTGAAGTTATCCTTGGCTACGCCGTTGAAAGCACCACTCAAAACACGTGCAGGAACCTCTCCCCTGCAAACGATGCTGTAAATGCCAAAATCGTTGGCAAAAGCACCACCATTCTCTCCCCATGTTGGTTCATAACCAATACTAGATAGGCTTTCTGGGAAAATGAGTTGTTCTATACTACGGCAATTAGCAAAAGCTCCAGCACCAATTGATTCTAGCCCGTCAGGAAATTCCAAAGTACCCATCAGGCGCCAGTTCCCGGCAAAAGCGTTTCTGCCGATAGATACAAGACCTTTTGGTAATTTTAATTCTCCAGAAAAATCACATCCAGCAAATGTACTCTCGCCTACAGAAGTTAAGTTTTTAGGTAGGTTCAACTCTCCTTTTAGTGGAACATTATTAAAAGCACCTTGATTGATGCTTGTTATTCCATCATGAAGTTGGAGTGTACCATTAAAACCTGTACCGCCAAATGCGTTTTGATTAATGGTTTTTACACCTTGTGGTATTTTAAGACTTCCCGTAAGATTATTGTCATTACAAAAAGCCCCATCACCTATGTATTCAAGTTTATCAGGTAAAACTAAATTGCCGTAATAACCTGGATTCGATGCAAATACATTATGTCCAATATATTTCAGATTGTTTGGCAACTTTAACTCACAATTAAAATGACAGCCGTCAAACGCACCTCCAATATCTACTGCACCTCCACCTCCAATATATTCCAAGGTTGTTGGTAGAGAGAGCGAGCCTGTTAAGGAATTACACCAAAGAAATGCACTAGGACCGATGCGAGTTACTCCATCTGGTATGATGATAGAACCAGTTAGATTTACACAATCTCTGAAGGCTCTTTCACCAATACCTGTAAGACTATCTGGAAGAACGACACGGACTAATGTGTTCTTTTCATCAAATGCACGTTGATGAATTACATATTTTCTCTCGACATCATCATGAGCTTTTTCGCCAGAAAACCATGGTTGTAGGCCAAAAGATCCGTAAACAATAGCTTCTTTCATATTCAGAGATTGAAGATTGCTCATTTCGTCACGCATAAATTCAAAGTCTGTTGGTCCTATCTCGCCGGTAATCTTAAGATTCTTGAGTTTTGTATAGTCCTTATTAGCCGCAGCAATCGCCTCTTTCAGATGCCCTTTCGTTGAGTTGATAACCACGTACTCCTTCGCTGTAGCATCATGGCTTACCAAATCATTCTCCCAAGGAGTAATGCTTTCGCTTACCAAAGTCAGCTTGTAAGCGCCGCTTCCGGTCTGCTTATCTACTTTGATACCGAAGTTCATCATCTTACCGGATACGTAGGTAAAAGCCTCGTTCTTAGTGAACTTATAAGGTACGCCGCCGATGGTGATGCTGAAGAGGGTTGTGCCGGCAGCCACGGTTTGAGGAACCACGATGGTGCGCCACTCGTCGTTAGTACGAGATGGGATGGTCATGGTGTTCTCTACAGCACTTGCAGTCTTGATATCGCCAGTAGAAAGGTTGATGCTTGCCTTGCGGGCTACGTTGGCTGTCAGAACAATCTTCTCCAGATTCGCCCATTCGCCCTCGGCAAAACCGGAACCCTGAATCAGGGTAACGCGGGCATTAGACATGCGATGCGCCATAGGCAAACGGATTACGCTGGTGGTAGGAGCCACATCCGACACCTTGCCCCAGAGAAAATCGCTCGCTTCGTAGCCACCCATTTCGCCATTCTCGGTAGCCTTGCTCTGGTCTTTCTGAACCTCAAACTGATAATCCTCTATGCTCTCAGGATTGGCAAAAGGATAGTAGCCATACACATCAATATGCGTATGCTTGTCTTTCCAGAAAAGGTCATAAGCGGAGTTCCACTTATAGTTAGGCTCATCGAAAGTGTGGCGCACATTATCGCCACGGTTGCCGTTTACCTTCAAGGTTCCCGGCTTGTTTCCCTCGTAATCTACGATATAAACGCCCATCACGTCGCCGTTGCAGAAACCGTTGTCGTTGACGCGGGTTACGGCAAGCTGGTCGATATCGCCCGAGAGTTGGATGCGGTTGCTGTCGTGCTGCTCGGTCTTGTCGCCGAAGAAGTCATCGCTACAGCCTGTCAGTAGCATGGCTCCTGCCGCAAGCAGATATAATAAGGTATGTTTTACTCTTTTCATAAATAATTCGTTTTGGGGAGATGACTTTTCTCTAGAAGAAAGATCATCTCGTATTATTTCTAGGATAGAAAATCGTCTGTACTTTTTTATTCGGCTGTACCACCATAGTCGATACCGTCGTCTTCCCACTTGCTGATGTTTACATTCACGCCGTTGCTGGTCTTGCTGAGCGTAACGGTAAACTTATGCTTCTTGCCAGCCTCGAAAGCGGAAAACTTGGATGACTTAGGAAGATTGAAATCTCTGCCGTCAACATTTACGGTAATGAGATTTCCTTCGCCTACGGCTTGCGGAATGATGAGCGCCTTGTAGCTGTTGCCTTCTTCCTTGAGCGGAATGAGGTCTGTATCATCGCCCTTGGCTGTTACGGCACCTGTAGAAAGATTGGCTGTAGCCTGTGTTTTCAGACGGTTGATTTTTACGCTAATCTTGGCTGCAGCAAGCGAAGCCTCTGTAAATCCGTTTCCTGCCACGAGTTTGATAATCATCAGGCTCAACACGTGCTTGGCTTCTATCTTCACGGCGCTTTCTGTAGGAGTTGCATTTGTAGTCTTGCCTATCAGAAGTTCGCTAGCCTTGTAGTTCTCGGTTGTACTCTGGTCTGTATTTACAGTCCAAGGCATCGCCTCTATGTTGCTGATAGAACTTGTATATGGATAATAAATGTAGAAATCGGCGGGGGTGCTGTTGTCTTTCCAGTAGGTTGGAGTTGCAGCCTTCCAGGTTCCATCATAGGTGAATTTCGTGTTGTCTATATAGTTACCTGTCGTTTGGAGTGTTGCGGCAGAGCCGTCGGCTTGATGGTTGACGACAAACAGGCCTATCTGGTCGCCCGCTTCGAAAGCCAGATCTGTAGCACGGCTTTGTATCGAAGTGCTGATGTTGATAGGTACTTTTGCTGCAGGGGTAGGCTTGGGTGTCGGGTCCAGTTCGGAACTGCCACCAGAGCATGCGGTTAACGCGAGTAGCATGCTCCCTACGATTGCTAGATGCTTCTTCTGTTTCATGATTTCTTTGTTTAATATGATTACTTTTCCTAGGTGTATCTGGAACTGTCAGTTTCATTTACTCTGCAAAGGTATGAAAAAATGTGGTGTTATACAAGTTCATAATGGTCCATATATGGAAAAAGTTGCTAAACAACATATTTTCAGAGGCTAAAAGGAGGGTGAACTCAAAGAAAAAAGGCAGTTTCCTGCATGTAGGAAACTGCCTTTCTCTTCAAAGTGGGGATTGCCCCGTCTGTTATCTGATGATTTTCATTACATCTTCGATGGTGCGGTTGAATGGTCCGTTGTGCTCCAGCTTGATGGTACACATGGCTGCCGCAAACTTGCCGGCTTTTACCGGATTGGCTCCCTGCAGGCGCTTGTAGAGATAGCCTGCCGAATAGGTATCGCCGCATCCGGTAGCATCTACTACTTCATGAGGAGGATAGGCTGGAATGTCGTAGAACGTATCATCTACATAAACCAGCGAACCCTCGCTACCCAGGGTGATGATAACCTCGGCTACGCCCCAGGCATGAATCAGCTTGGCGGCTTCCTTCGGGTCCTTCAGTCCGGTAATGGTCTCCATTTCGGTCTCATTCACCTTCAGATAATAGGTGTTCTTGAGCACATCTAGCTTGTCCTTCCAGTCGATGGCGTAAACTTTCTCGTCTCTCACCTCGCGCAGATATCCCTGCACATCGATGGAAACTTTTCCCTTCTTGGCAAGAAAGGCAACCACTTCTGGCGAGAAATCATCGCTCAGCAGACTGCCCAGGTGGAAGACCTTGGCCTCTACATGCTCCAGCTGCTGGATGGTGAAAGGATCTGCCTTGGCAAGCACACGCTGCTTACGGTCGTTAGGATTATCGCCATAAATATTCTCGAAGAAAACCGTATTGCGCGATGGGTTCAAGGTGACGTCTATTCCAGCCTTGAGCATCTTCTCAACCGGTTCCTTCTCGGTAGGATCCATCGCCGTAATGAGCGAGAAACTTACATCCTTTGGCAATTGGTTGATGGCGTAGGCAAAATAAAAAGAGGTGCCGCCAGCCATGTAAACCGTACTGCTCGGGGTCACGATTTTATCCTTTGTTACGTGCCCAATACAACAAATATCTTTCATTCTTATTACATTTTGCGGATGCAAAGGTACTGCAAATCGAGAATAATACAAAAAAAAATGGGAATTATTTTGTTTTGTTCGCATTTTAATGTACCTTTGCATCAAGAAAAAGCAATTTTAAAATATTATCTAGAATAGATATAAAGAAACATTATGTGGTTTGATAATTTAATCAACGTGCATTCGGCGGTGCAAGGCATCGTCATCCTGTCTTTGATTTGTACTTTGGGTCTTGCCCTCGGCAAGATTCATGTCAAAGGAATCTCCCTTGGCATAGCCTTCGTATTCTTCGTGGGTATTATAGCGGGTCATCTCGGTCTCTCTATTGACCAGAACATGCTGGAGTTTGCAGAAAGCTTCGGTCTTACCATGTTTGTGTATGTGCTGGGTCTTTATGTGGGTCCTAACTTCTTCGGTTCGATGCGTCACGAAGGCATTTCGCTCAATCTCTGGAGTCTGGCTGTCATCCTGGTGGGAACCTTGTTCTCGCTCGGCTTGTGCTGGATTTTGCCAATCAGTCTGCCTGATATGATGGGCATTCTGTGTGGCGCCACAACCAATACGCCTGCCCTTGGTGCTGCCCAGCAGGCGTTGCAGCAGTTGGGCTTGCCTAGCGAAGGTGCGGCTCTGGGCTGTGCCGTTACTTATCCGTTGGGTGTTGTGGGCGTTATCCTGGCGATGATGCTCTTGCGCAAACTCTTTGTGAAACCGGAAGATCTGGAGATTCGCAAAAATGATGATGACGACCATACGTCTATCGGACAATACGTAATCGTGAATCCTGCCCTGAACGGCAATACCATCGCAGAGATTACGATGATGACGCATCGCAAGTTCATCATCTCCCGTGTGTGGAGAGGCGAACAGGTGATAGTTCCTCAGGCTGATACGGTTCTTCATACGAATGATAATGTGCTCGTGGTTACCAATAAGGACGAGGTTTCGGCGATGCAGATTCTCTTCGGAAAGAAGGTGGATAAGGAGTGGAATAATGATAAGGTAGACTGGAATGCGATTGATGCGAAGGTAGAAAGCCGCATTATCGTTGTAACCCGTCCGGGACTGAACGGTAAGCGCCTGGGCAGTCTGCAGATGCGAAATTCCTATGGCGTGAATGTGAGCCGAGTGCTTCGTGGTGATATCCGTCTGCTTGCTACAGATGACCTCCGTCTGCAGTACGGCGACCGACTGACGGTAGTTGGCGACCCTACGAGTATCGACCATGTAGAGCTGTTCCTGGGTAATGCCGTAAAGACTCTGAACGAGCCAAACCTCGGCGCCATCTTCCTCGGAATCATTCTCGGTCTTGCTGTGGGAACCATTCCTCTGGATATTCCTGGAATGACGGCTCCTGTACGTCTGGGTATTGCTGGCGGTCCTATCGTGATGGGTATTCTGATTGGTGCGCTCGGTCCTCGTGTGCATTTCATCTCTTACATGACGCGAAGTGCGGGTCTGATGCTGCGAGAACTGGGTCTTGCCCTCTATCTCGGTTGCTTGGGTTTGGCAGCTGGTGGACAGTTCTTCCAGACGGTAGTCCGTCCGGAAGGTTTGATGTGGGTAGGCATCGGTTTCCTTATCACGGTTGTGCCTGTGGTTGTCGTAGGTCTTATCATCCTGAAGACCAAGAAGTATGACTTCGGCAGTATCTGCGGAATCCTCTGTGGAAGTATGGCGAATCCGATGGCGCTTACTTACGCCAACGAGACGCTGGATGGCGATACGCCAAGTATCAGTTATGCTACGGTTTATCCGCTCGGCATGTTTATCAGAGTGGTGATAGCTCAGGTTATCGTGATGTTCTTTGTCTGATGTTACGATGTTTTCATCTGTTTCTGCGGATTCTGTCATCCGCAGATATGAAGAAAGGCTGGTTTCGGTTAGAAATCAGCCTTTCTTGTTATAGTCATCTTCTTTCCCGTCATCGGGTGCTCAAATGTGATTTCCTCTGCATGAAGATGCAGTCTTGTTGCCGGCTCGTTGCCATAGAGCGGATCGCCGATGATAGGGGCATTCAGACCTTCCTGATGAGCACAATGCACTCTCAGCTGGTGCGTTCTGCCCGTTTTAGGATAGAGCGCCAGGCGAAGATGGGTATCGTCAATACGCTCTAGAACCTCGTATTCTGTAATGGCTTCCTTGCCCTGTTCGCGGTTTACCATCTGTCGTGGACGGTCTAGGAAATCTGCCATCAGGGGGAGCGAGATGTAACCTCTTCCGCTTTCTGCTTCTTTCAGAATCCGGTTGCACGATTCCTTGTCTTTTCCGCAAACGATGGCTACGTATTTCTTCTGAACCCGATGATTCAGAAACTCCTTCTGCAGGCGATGATAGGCAAATTCGGTCTTGGCAACAATCATCAGTCCGCTTGTTGCCATGTCCAGACGATGGACGATGAGCGGACCGGTAGCTTCCTGATATTTCCTGCGCATCAGAGCGTAGACGGAAGGCTGGGCTGCATCTTTCCCCGGAACCGAGAGTAAACCTTCGGGCTTATAGATGACTGCCAGTTCATGGTCTTCGTAGAGCGTTTCCACCTTATTATATATAGTAGTTTCGGTCTGTTGGGTTTCAAAGACTGTTTTAGGCAGCATCCAATGTAGTATCGGTTTGCATTTTCCGTTGCAGGCAGGATAAAACTGAAGATGATGTCTGATTTCTTCTTTCGGACTCTCTCCCCACCAGAACATCGCCATCTGCAGAGGCTTGTAGCCATGTTGGTAAGCGTATTGCAGGAGTTTCGGCTCGCAGCATTCTCCACTTCCGGCAGGTGGAATCTTAACCGCCTCGTCCTTGAAAATCTCCAGCAGATCCTTGGTTTCTCCTTCCGCATTCAGCATCTGGAATTTCGAAAACAGCCATTGCTGAAGTTCTTCAGATAACTGTTTGCGGAGCTGTTTCGCACTTTTCAAATCCTTTTCGTAGTTTTCGTATAGCGTTTCGTACGCCGTCTTTTCGTTTATCGACTTTTTCAGCCTCTTCAGCTCTGCCTTCATAAACTGGCTCTCTTTTATCATCGCTTTCTCCTCTTCCTCGCTCAGGGGCGTTCCTGCCGAAAGGGCTTCCTGGCGCCTTGCATCTCGCTTTTCCTTTGCTTCTTTTATCTTTGTCTGATAGTTTGCGATAACTTCCTGGCGCTTTTGCTGCAAATCATCAATCAGGTTTTTCGCCTTTATCAGGTTTTCGTTGGCTTCAAACTGTCTGATTTGCTGGTTCATTTCCGAAATCTCAGCCTCATGTACCTTGAAATATCCGTCGGGTTGAAGATAATCGAAAACGGCTGGCACAAAACCTTCCCAGTCGCTTCTGCCGCCAATCTGTCCGCTATAAGCTTTCAGATAGCCAATCTTACTGTTGTCGGCTTCTACGATGAGTACGCCGAACATCTTTCCACGGTCTATTTCCTCCCGCCAGTCGTTTCGCTGTGAGAGTTCATCCTGCAACTCTCTGCATGCTTCGATGCAGAGCGGATGAGGTTCGTAGCTGAATGGATTGTTCATCCTTTCAGGCATATTTTGGGGGGTGATGTTTTTAAATAATTGCATTTCCATGCTACAAAGATACACATTTAAACGCGTTTTAGTTCATATTTTATATAAAAAATGAGTTTTTCAGTTATTTTTTTGTTTATTTGGATTTTTTGTTGTACTTTCGCCAACGAGAACTTAAATTCATTTAAAAATAGTCTATCATGGCAAGTGAATATAGAAAGATAATGTTGGTGCAGATAAAGAATGGAGTGTGCCTTCTGTGCATATTCGCTCTTATGCTGTTGCTTGCCGCTTGCTTCTCCCTTCACACCACGCAGGCAGAGGTAAGATCCTTTAGCGTTATCCTGTTACTGGTCATCGGTTTGCTGCTAATGAGCGTGTTGGCTCTCATCGCTTTCATCCGTTACAAATGGATGCGCAGCAAGCATCAGCATCATGAGGAGATGAACCGGATGATGGCTCTGAAGATGGAGAATGTGCGCAATCGTTTCTCGCCTCATTTTGTATTTAATGTGCTCAATATCTTCGTATCTAATCTTCCGAAGGGGGGTTAATGTCAAACCGCTTCAGCTCCTGATACAGGTACTGCGTGCCTACTTGCTTTCTTGCGATAAGATGGCGGTAAGTTTGGAAGAGGAACTGCAGATGGTGACGAGCTATTCTACTCTTCGCCATGAAACCAATCCGTTCCTTCCGATGCCTCAGTTCCATGTTGCCAAGGATGTGGATATGAAGCTCATGCTGCCGTCTATGATTATCCAGATTCCTGTAGAGAATGCTTTGAAACATGCTTTTGTGGGAATGAAAGAGACGGGAGATAAGCCTTTGCTGGATGTAAACATCTGGGTTGAGGACGATATGCTCCGCATAGATGTTACAGACAACGGATGTGGAGTTTCGGGTACCGTTGGCAAGAAAAAGAAAAATTGTGCTGCCAGTACGGGAACCGGATTGAGAATTCTGAACAGTACCATCGAAATGCTTAATGCAAGCAACGAACGCAAGATGTTTTTCAAGATGCAGAGCAACAGAGGAGCATCAGAAGAGGAGGGTGGTACCAGGAATAGAGGAATATGTGTAAGTATCGGAGTTCCATGTAATTACGATTATAATGTCTTTAAGTAAGAAACTTTTCATAAGAATTTAAAACGAAATAACATGCAAGATAGAATTAAGGTTGTGATTGTGGACGATGAACCACAGAGCATCCACAGGTTGCAGGATGATTTGGCAACTCTGGAAGATTTTGAGGTGATTGCCACATCCTCTTCGGCGGTATCGGCAAAGAATCTGGTGATGAGCATACAGCCCGATGTGCTGTTCATCGATGTTGAAATGCCTGGACAGACGGGTTTTGAGGTGTTGCAATCTCTGAGAGATGAAATTCCGATGGACCTTATCGTAGTATTTTACAGCGCCTTCGATAAGTATATGATTGATGCGCTCAGAGCCTCTGCCTTCGATTTCCTGTTGAAACCTTATCAGCAGGATGAGTTTGAACTGGTGGTAGACCGAATCCGGCAGAAAATGAAAGATGGAGATGATGTGGATGAAGATGATTCTTCCGTTCCAGAGTCCTCTTCCTGTTCTTCTGAATCAGTCTTGGCTTCTCAGAAGACTCAGGATTTTTCGGGAATGAATGGGATGCTGGGAACAGCAGCCAAGCGTCTTGCCATTCAGACCATTTCGGGTTTATTGATGTTGAAGCCCGATGATGTGTTCAGTTGCACTTTTGATGAGGCTACTCATCTTTGGCAGTTGAAGTTGTCGAATGGGCAGGTTTATAAATTGAAGAGGCAGGCCACGGCAAAGACCATCCTTTCCATGTCGCCTTCTCTGGCTCAGGTTCGTCAGGATTGCATCATCAATCTCGATTATCTTCTCTGCATCGAGAATTATACGCTCCGCTGCATCTTTTCTCCTCCTTTCGACCATGAGGAAATCACGGTTTCCCGCCGCTGTTATAAGGCGGTAAAGGATCAGTTGGAGATATTGTAGTAATAGGGAAAAAATAGGGTGTGCAAGATATAGTCTTTGCACGCCCTCTTCTTCTATGTTTTTATTCTTCAGTAATTCCCCAATCCAATAGCCTGTTTCACTTCTTGGTTTGGGAAACCTAAGAAATAGCCAAATTCATCGCTCGACTTGATGGTAAGGTAACCCGTCTGATAGAGAAAGAGTTCGGCACCACCATTTATGACATCAGAACTCTCAAGAGTCTTGCGTAAAATCGGACAATTTTCGAAATTTCGTAAGCGCAGTTCCATGTTGTCCACAAACTTAGGTAGCATGGAGGTTGCTCCTGATGAAACCCAGAAACAGCTCAAGTCTTGTGCGTCGAGTGCATTAAGGAGACTGAAAGGATTGTAGATGTCCACCATGTTTCTGCGACTGAAATGGTATCCATCGTAGTAATCCTTCAGGTTATCATGAGTTTGCTGCAAGGTCCACTCGTTCACTTCAGCCATTCTTTCCAGTTCCGGCTTGAAGTTCTCCCCGATTTCTTCTTCTGTAATACCGCAGATAGCAGCATATTCAGGAAGGAAACTGATATTGGTCAGGTTGTTGAGAACTGAGAAAAGAGAAATCTGCGTAAACTTGGTGATACCCGTAATGAAGACGAAACGTTGGTACGCATCATCAGCTTTCAAGATGGAAAATACACTTCTATATACTTCTGTGCAACCCTCACGCTCGGGAGTTTTCCACGAGTGCTGGAGAGGAGAGTCGTACTCATCGATAAGAATGGCAACCTTGAGCCCTGTTTGTTCATAGGCGGTTTTAATGATGAGGTCGAAGCGATTTCCTAGTGAATCTGTTGGCTTAATATGGATGCCATATAATTGCTCATAAACATCAAAAGTTCGATCCAGGTATGCCTTAACTTCATTTGCAGTCGCTCCCCCTCGGCTCATGTCGAGTCGAATAACAGGGTACTGCTTCCAGTCTTTCTCCAAATCCATGATTTTCAGTCCTTCGAAGAGCTCTTTTCTTCCTTCGAAGTAAGCCTGGAGTGTATCAACAAGCACAGACTTACCGAATCGGCGAGGACGGCTCAAGTAATTATACTTTAAACCTTGGTTCGCCAATTTCCAAACCATGTCAGTTTTGTCAACATAGAGGTATCCTTCCTCTCTGATAACATTGAAAGACTGTATGCCTACCGGCAGCTTTCTGAATTTATTGTTTGCCATAATCTTTTCTCCTATTCCTATCTTTAGCCGCAAAGATACGGTTATTTTTTGAATCATGCAAGTTTTTGGCAATTAAAAAGATGTAAATAGATACCTGATAAAAGAATATATTGTACATGCTTCAGAAAAAAGCAATTTTTCTTGGTTTATTCACAGAAAAAGCTTACTTTTGCACCATAATAGAGGAGAATTATAATAAAAAGGTGGAATGATTTGCTTATCACCACAACATTTACCCCCCATTAGTTATGATAGAAGATATAAATACATTGACATTCGATAGCTTTATTCAAAAGATAAAGACTATCAAGGTGTATTGCAGTAATGCCTATAAGGAATACAAGGTGGTAAAGGTTAACAAAACCACGTTGGTACTTAGAGATCAGCGCACCAAGACTGATTTTGAAGTGCCGGCTGCCCAAATATTCTGTGCCATGCATGAACTTGGCATTGAAAACTGTACGGTTCCTAAAATGCGCCAATATGTAGGAACGCATGCAGCACCAGCCTCTGCCGCCCTCATATTCTGGGCTTTCGGACGAGGACAGGTTCAGGCAGCATTAAAAAAGTTTGCCGATTTGGCGTTCAGGATAATAAGAGAACAGCAAAAACGGAAATAGGAAATCTGGCGACCTGTATGGTTGAAAGGCTTTCAATTGATACTTGATGGTGAAAAAGAGAAAAAGGGTGCATCATGGACTTATGACACACCCTCTGCTTATAAAAAACATTAAATTATAGTGTTGCGGAAATAAGGAAATATCAAATTATGGCAAAGGAAAACTATAGTAAATATGAAATGAATGGGGTACTCAAAGTACTACCATTTAGTCATGTATCACTTCATAAAAGTAATACAAAATGTACCATGTTATTTTTTAATCATTACAAAATAATAAATAATATCGTGATAAAGCATTTATTGTTGACGGTGATAGCTCTGTGCATGGATACTTTTGCCCTTGCCACACCCCCGTATTGCAAAGTGTACACACTTGAGGAACTTGATGTGGTCATCAAGAACAGTAGCGTTTATACTCATAAGTACGAGCAGAGGATTGACGTGTTGAAGCAAAAGCTTCGTAGAGCGAATAATGATGAGGAAAGATTGGCGGTGTCTCGTGACATCTTCGCTAAATACAAGCCTTTTAAGTTGGATTCTGCATACGTGTATGCGGAACGAAAACTTAGTTGGGCAAAGAAATTGAATGTTTATGAGGACAGTGTCTATTCTGAGTTGGATATTGCGGGTATCTTTACCAAGAGTGGCAACTATTTGGAGGCGAACAGAATACTTTCGGCATTGGATGTCAGTTTGATGTCCAATGATATGCGCCAATACTATTATGGTTTGTATGGCGAACTTTACGATGCACTTCGTCAAACAGCGATAACCTCTATCCAGCGTGAATACTATGAGCGGAGGCGTTTGCTTTACCGAGATTCGCTCAAGAACTTAAATGTCTTGAACACCGATTGGGACAAGGCTGAGTTCTTGATAACGAATCAGAAATATACAGATGCGTTGCATATTCTCCTTGCTTCTTATAAAAAGTTGACGGTGGATGACCGAGAGATGGGATATGTGGCTTATTCTATCTCTGATATTTATCGCCAGATAAATGATAAGGATAAGGAAAAGCAGTATCTCATCATTTCAGCCATGTCTGATTTGAAAAATAGTATCAAGGAGTATGTGTCGCTTCGTCGTCTTGCCACCTTATTATATGAGGAGGGGGATGTAACTCGTGCTTACTTGTATATGAGAAAGTCGATGGAGGATGCTACCTTTTGTAATGCGAAACTACGTATTATTGAGGTTTCTGATGCTTTGCCTATTATAGATAATGCGTATGATGCCATGCGCAAGTCCGAGCGAGCACATATCACCTTAGGATTGATTATCGTGAGCTTCCTCTTGCTGTTGGTGGGGGCTTTGATGATTTATACTCGTAAGCAGTTGCGTCGAATCGCCCAAGCTCGCCGTGCCTTGGAAGAGTCAAACAAGAGTTTGAATGAGATGAACCAGAAGTTGAATTCTCTCAATACACAATTGACTTCTACCAATGACAAACTGAACGAAGCCAATACGGCTCTGCAAGAGACCAATAGCTCACTCTTCGAGAGTAATAAGATTAAGAATATCTATATCATGGAGTTTATGAACAAGTGTTCGGCTTATATAGATAAGTTGGATGCTTATCGACGTTCACTCAATAAGTTGGCTGCCAATGGAGGACTGCAGGAACTCTATAGACGTTTGAAGTCAAGTTCCATCGTGGAGGATGAAATCGAAGAGTTCTTTGAGGACTTCGACCGTATCTTCCTCCGAATCTTTCCAGAGTTTGTTGTGTCCTTCAATGGTTTGATGAAGGAAGACGAGAATATTCAACCCAAGAAGGTCGGCCGACTTAACACAGAGTTACGCATCTATGCCTTGTTGCGTTTGGGTATTGTGGAGAATGAGAAGATTGCTGCTTTCTTGAGATGTTCCAAGCAGACGGTATATTCTTATCGTTCTCGCATCCGTTTACGCTCTCTTTATCCTGAGGATTTTGAAGAAAGAGTAGCTAAAATAGATTAAAATCTCTTTAATATATGCGAAATACCCTTTGGATAGGGTTTGTATTTTTCTCTTGTGCTGAATATCATAAGTGTCTGATATTCAGCACAAGTGTTGTTTGTACATATTTGTATTTTTGGTGTACGGTGTTATAACCTATTTAAAAAAGCCCTATCTTTGCAATCGACAACGCCGACAAGGCTGTATTTGGAATTTAAAATAACATAACTAACAATTAATGAACAATTTGAACATGAAGAGATTATTATCTTTCGCTTTCATTGCTTGTGCTGCATTTCTTACGGTAACAGCACAAGGTGTTGTAAGCAACAATCCTGTGGCTGCAACCAATGCTATCGTGAAATGTGGCAATGCTCGTTTCACCGTGCTTACTCCTGAGATGATACGCATTGAGTATAGTGCAAAGGGTACGTTTGAGGATCAAGCAACATTTACGGTTGTCAATCGTAATTTGGATGTTCCTCAATTTACAAAAACTGAAGACGATACCTATTTATATATAAGAACATCCAACTTGAAGTTGAAGTATCGCAAGGGTACAGACCCTCGTACAATACCAGCTTCTTCCACGAACCTTACCATTGCAGTCAACGGTGATGGTGTTCAGTCCGTATGGTATCCAGGTAAGCCAGACCCATTGAACCTGAAGGGAACCTGCCGTACTTTGGATGGACTGATGGGCGATAGCAAGCGTTCAGAGATGGAAAACGGTCTTGTGTCACGTTCTGGTTGGGCAGTGATAGACGACTCTTGGAGTTCCTCTCGTGCAGATGGTGGACGTTCATACGCATTGGTGCCAAGTACGGAAGTTGGATATAGTTGGTGGGCTGACCGTGCAGACAATCATGCAATGGACACCTATTTCTTGGGTTATGGTCACAATTACAAGAAGGCAATAGCCGACTTTACAAAGATAGCAGGTGACATACCTTTGCCTCCAGACTATGTGTTTGGATATTGGTATAGCAAGTATGCCTCTTATTCGGCAGATGATTATCGCAATATCATGAAGGACTTGAAGACGAACAAGATTCCTACTGATGTGATGATTCTCGACATGGATTGGCATTGGAATGGTAATGCTTACAGTGGTTCGGAAGGTCGTGGAGGTTGGACTGGTTGGTCTTGGAATACAAACTTGATTCCAAATGCTACCCAATTACTTTCAGAGATGCACGAACAGAACTTTAAGACTGCTCTCAACTTGCATCCTGCCGATGGAATCAATGAGGTGGAGTCTCCATCTTATTTTGCGGCAATGAAGTCCGAATTGGGTGGCAAGTATCTCAATGATGATAAGAACACCATCAACTGGAGTCTTGATTATACAGATTTTACAAAGTCTTTCTTTAAGAATATCATCCGTGACCATGAAAAAGAAGGCGTAGATTTCTGGTGGATAGATTGGCAACAGCATCTTACGAGTCCATATACCAACTCTTTGAGTGAGACATTCTGGTGCAACCATGTGTTCTATAATGAGGCAGCGAAGCGTACCGACCATCGTCCTGTCATCTTCCATCGTTGGGGAGGTTTGGGTAGCCATCGTTATCAGATAGGTTTCTCGGGTGATGCCAATATCAGTTATGACGCTTTGGCATTTGAGCCATACTTCACAGCAACGGCTTCTAATGTTGGTTACGGTTATTGGGGACACGACCTGGGAGGTCACATGTATTCAAGTGAAGAACTTGTCAACAATCCTAACCTCGTGTTACGCTGGATTCAGTTTGGCGTGTTTACCCCAATCTTCCGTACTCATGCCACAAGTGATGACCGCATCGAACGTAGAATCTGGAAGTTCTCTAATTTCCCTACCATATTGGAGGCAGTGCGTTTGCGTTATACTTTGTTCCCATACATCTACACGATGGCTCGCAAGACATACGAAACAGGTATCTCTCTTTGCCGTCCACTCTATTATGAGTATCCAGAGGTAGAGGAGGCTTACACATACGATGGAGAGTATTTCTTTGGTGATGACATCTTGGTGGCTCCTATCACGGCTCAAGCAGGGAGTGACGGAAAGACCAATAAGGAAATCTGGTTCCCTGAAGGTAAATGGTGGAGTGCATCTACTCATGAGATGATAGAAGGCCCATGCAAGCGCACAATGACATTTACAGAAGAACAGATACCTTATTTCTTCCGTGAAGGTTCGGTCATTCCTTTCAATCCATCTACAGTGATGAATGTTACGGAACGTCCTGATAACTTGGTGCTCCATGTGGTGGCTGGTGCCAATGGTGAAGGTTCTCTTTATGAGGATGATGGTGACAATGCAGATTATGCTATCGCTTATGCCAAGACTTCCTTGAAGCAGGTCTGTGATGGCAACAGAGGGGAATACATCATCTCGGAACGTCAAGGCTCAGCAAGCAAAGCTCCTCAGAACCGTTCTTATGTGATGCACATCTATAATACTTCTGCTCCTATCTCAGCCCAAGTGGATGGTGTGAGTGCAACTTTCAGCTATGATGAGGCTACTCATTGCACTACGGTGGAAGTACCTTCGGGAAGTTGTTCGCTGGAACGAAAAGTCGTCGTGGAGTATAGTCCTGCGACTGCAATAGATAGATAGATAGATTAATTAAGGTTTCTAACTGAAAAGTATATACATTAACTAAAAAGTAAAGCATATGAAAACATTTCTAAAAAAGACAACCGCACTGTTATGCTTATGCATGCTGATGCCGCTTACGCTTTTGGCGCAGGAAATGCTGAAAGTGCAGGGTACTGTCACTGATGCTTCTGGTGAGCCTCTGATAGGTGTAAATGTAAGGACATCTTCTTCCAAGGCAGGTGCCGTTACAGACCTGGATGGTACCTATACCATCGAGGTTTCTCCTAAGGCTACCTTAGTATTCTCATACGTGGGTTTTGAGTCTCTTACCGAGGCGGTAAAGGGACGCAAGAAAATCAATGTTACCATGAAAGAAGATGCTGGTGTGCTCAATGAGGTCGTTGTTATCGGTTACGGTACGATGGACAAGAAAGAGCTTACCTCTGCCATCTCTCACGTAGGTGAGAAAGACTTCCTTACTATTAGTTCACTTGACCCATCCATGATGATTCAGGGCAAGGTAGCTGGTGTGAGCATCACCAATACGGGTGCTGGTGACCCTAATAACCAGGCAAGTATTCAGATTCGTGGTGTGTCATCACGTTCTGCAGGTCTTGGTCCTCTGATTGTGATAGACGGTGTTCCTGGTGGAAATCTCACCAACATCAACCCTAATGACATCGCTTCTTTCGATGTCTTGAAGGATGGTGCCGCTTCTGCCATCTATGGTACTCGTGGCTCCAATGGTGTTATTGTGGTAACAACCAAGAAAGGCAGCAAGGACGGAAGCCTCCATACTTCTTATTCTGGTATGTGTTCTTGGGATGTCATGATTAAAGATCTCAAGATGATGAGCGCACAAGATTATCGTGATGTACGCCTCGGTTGGGGTGACTCTGGCGTTGATCTTGGTGGCAATGTCGATTGGCTCGATGCTGTCAGCCGTACTGGTTTCACCCAGCAGCACACACTTACCTTGAGTGGTGGTAATGAGAAGAGTAACTATCGTGTCAGTGCCGACTATCGTGATGCCAAGGGTATCGATCTCCGCTCTCGTCGTCAGGAGTATGGTGGTCGTGCTTCCATCATGCATACTACCAAGGGTGGACTCTTCACCATCACTGCTA